>JACMPF010000152.1 GCA_014377665.1 Pedobacter sp.
ACTAAAAAGAGGCTATCATTTCTGACCGCATACACACCTTTAGCATATTCTTTCCACACACCATTATTAAAACAGGAGTCTGAGTAGTAATTTACTGTAGAATGCGTGGTCAAATCCACATAGAATGAGTCACAGGTAATTTTAAATCTGTGCTTTGTATAATTCAACAGCTTGCTTTCATTCTCCACACTGTCCTGGTTCCAAATGCCTTGAAAAATGACTGAGCCCTTGCCCTGTATGTCAGGCAAACGAGTGCATGCAGCAAAAGCACAAAGAATGCACAAAAACAGAATCGACGTCCTAAACATTCAAAATTATTTTAAGCTACCTACCATATCCTCTGGACGAACCCATTCATCAAACTGGTCGCCTGTTAACAGCCCCAGTTCTATAGAGGCCTCACGTAAGGTTCTATTTTCCTTGTGCGCTTTCTTAGCTATTTTGGCCGCATTTTCATAGCCTACATGCGGATTTAGAGCGGTTACCAACATCAATGAATTCTGTAAGTGTTTCTTAATCTCCGGCAAGTTTGGCAATATTCCCTTCGCACATTTATCATTGAATGAAACACAAGCATCGCCAATTAATCTACCTGATTGCAAAACATTGGCGGCAATTACAGGCTTAAACACGTTTAATTCGAAATGCCCATTGCTTCCTCCGATACCCACAGTTACATCATTACCCATTACCTGGGCACAAACCATAGTCATTGCTTCAGGTTGTGTAGGATTAACTTTACCAGGCATAATCGAAGAACCCGGCTCGTTGTCCGGGATAATGATTTCTCCTATTCCACAACGCGGACCAGAGCTCAACATCCTTACATCATTTGCAACCTTCATCAATGAAACGGCTGTTCTTCTATAAGCACCTGAAAGTTCGACCATTGCATCATGCGCGGCAAGAGCCTCAAACTTATTAGGCGCGGTTACAAATGGAAGTCCCGTCAGGTCAGCGATCTTCATGGCAACCAAAACGTCGTATCCTTTAGGTGTATTTAGACCAGTACCAACGGCTGTACCTCCAAGCGCAAGCTCGCTAATCATCACCAATGCATTTTTGACTGTCCGAATACTATTATCTATTTGTTGAACATACCCTGAGAATTCCTGACCTAATGTTAAAGGAGTAGCATCCATGAAGTGCGTACGCCCAGTTTTCACGATATCCTTAAATTCTATCGCCTTCTGATGAAGGGTATCTCTAAGCTTCTCAAGTCCGGGGATTGCAATTTCAACGGCTTGTTTATAAGCAGCAATATGCATTGCCGTAGGATAAGTATCGTTTGACGATTGAGATTTATTTACATCATCATTGGGATGCAATACTTTTATATCATCACTTAGATCTCCTCCATTTAGCACGTGAGCCCTATTTGCAATTACCTCATTGGCATTCATGTTACTTTGGGTGCCAGATCCTGTCTGCCAGATTACAAGCGGAAACTGCTCATCAAGATTTCCTGAAATCACTTCATCGCAGGCTTTAGCAATCAGATTTGATTTTTCTAAACTGAGTACGCCAAGCTCCGTATTGGCAAGCGCTGCTGCTTTCTTAAGGTATCCAAAAGCGTGGATAATTTCTTTGGGCATGGAAGCCTCAGGCCCAATTTTAAAGTTATTTCTTGACCGTTCTGTTTGTGCTCCCCAATACTTATCTGATGGAACCTGCACTTCACCCATGGTATCGTGTTCTATTCTAAATCTCATAGTTTAAATTCTATACGGATCTTAATACTTTTATTTAAGCCCCAAATTTAAGGGTTTAGATTTCTAAAGTATTGGATTTGTGTAAGATATTTAAGACAGTGAACAATTTACCGCAACAACAAATAGATTTAAACAATGTGCAAAACTCTTTTTGGTATAAAAGGCTTAATATCCTTAATTTTCCAGCTTTAATTATCCACCTATAATGATATACCGCAATACCTTGATAGGGGCAGTTATGGCCTCTTTTTTATTTTTTGGCTGTTCTTCAAATACAAAAAAAGATCAAATCCTGACAGAGCCCAGTACCGAACGAACTGCCGAGGACGATAAAAAAGATAGTCTTTTATTAGTTTACAATCCAGCAAAGGGAGATAAATGGATTGCTGATTTTGTTTATAACCTGCATAAAAAGTATGGCTTCAATGGAAACATGCTTGTCGCAAAAGATGGAAAAATACTTTACGAAAAAGCGATAGGCTGGGCAGATTATCTTCATCGGGATAGTTTAAAGATCAACTCCGAATTCGAACTCGCCTCAGTCACAAAAACATTTACAGGCACGGCAATCATGCAGCTGATTGAAAAAGGAAAACTTTCGCTAAATGATGATGTGAAGAAATTTTATCCAAATTTCCCGTATGATGGCATTAACGTAAAGCTTTTACTTACCCACAGAAGTGGGATGATGAATTATGTGTACTTCACAGACGGAATCTGGAAGGATAAGAAAAAACCTATGAGCAATCTGGATGTAATGAACCTCATTGCAGAATATAAACCTAACCGCTACGCTAAACCAGATACGCGATTCCACTACAACAATTCGAACTTCATGGTTCTTGCTGCTATTATTGAAAAAGTAACAGGCAAAACTTATGCTAATTATATGATGGAAAATGTATTTAAGCCCGCCGGCATGAAGAATACCCATGTTTATTCTACCACCGTATATCCAAAGATCCCTGTTGATGTTGTTGGCCACGATCGTACCTGGCGCTACTCTGTGGTACAAAATTTCTTGGACGGCCCTGTTGGTGATAAAGGGATCTATAGTACAATACACGATTTAGTGCTTTACGACAATTCCTTAAAGAACGGCAGACTTTTGAAAAAACAAAGTCTGGACTCAGCTTATAAAGGGCATAATAAAGCAATAAACGGCCACTTTAACTACGGCTACGGCTGGAGGATTTTCGACGGAGACAACGGACGTAAAGTTGTTTACCATACTGGTTGGTGGCACGGTTTCAGACATATTTATATCCGTGACGTACAGAAAAATATCGTTATCATATTTCTGGGCAACTTGACTAATGGAAGTTTATTACATCTTGACGAGCTTTACAAATACCTAAAAACTCCAATCATAAGAAAAGGTGCATATTCAGGCTCAGGATCATTACCAGGAAGCGACGAAGATTAACTAAGATATCTTATCAAGAGATATACCTCGCAAACGTTTTGCGAGGTAACTTTTTAACAGGCTATTTTTAGGATCACTCAAGATAGCGTCTTCTGCGAGAATTTCAATTACAGTATCTCTGGCTTGTTGGAGTAAGGCTTGATCTGTAGCAAGATTCGCAATTTTGAGCTCAAGTACACCACTTTGCTGGGTGCCAGATAAATTTCCTGGTCCACGTAGTTGCAGGTCAATTTCAGATATTTCAAAACCGTTATTGGTGCGAACCATTGTCTCCAGTCTCAATTTACCTTCCTTACTTAACTTGTTGCCCGACATCAAAATACAGTAAGATTGCTCGGCCCCTCTCCCTACCCTTCCACGTAACTGGTGCAGCTGAGAAAGCCCAAAACGTTCGGCATTTTCAATGATCATGATAGAAGCATTTGGCACATTTACGCCCACTTCTATAACAGTAGTTGCCACCATAATCTGGCTTTTACCGGTAACAAACCTCTGCATTTCATAGTCCTTATCAGCATTTCTCATCTTACCGTGCACAATACTTATTTGATAGTCTGGCAAAGGGAACTGGTAACTCATCTGTTCTATTCCAGCTTCCAGATGAAGCAAGTCTAACTTCTCACTCTCCTTTATCAAAGGATAAACGACATATACCTGACGACCTTTAGCGATCTCCTCTTTCATGAATCCGAACATCCTAAGTCTTTGCCCTTCAAAGAAATGTTTGGTGTCAATGGGCTTTCTACCGGCCGGTAATTCGTCGATGATGGAGACATCCAGATCGCCATATAATGTCATAGCAAGTGTCCTTGGAATAGGGGTTGCCGTCATCACCAAAATATGAGGAGGAATCGCATTTTTACGCCACAACTTAGCCCGTTGTTCTACGCCAAACCTATGTTGCTCATCAATCACAACCATCCCCAAATTCTTGAAAATTACTTTATCTTCAATGAGCGCATGCGTTCCAATTAAGATATCTGTTTTACCATTCTCAAGATCCTCATGAATTTGCAGCCGCTGTTTTTTAGTAGTACTGCCAGTTAAAATAGTAACATTTGCCAATCGCCCTTGTAACATAGAAACAATGGATTCATAATGCTGGCGCGCTAATATTTCGGTTGGCGCCATCATGCATGCCTGGAGTCCATTGTCATTTGTTAACAACATACTTAACAGTGCGACTGCCGTTTTTCCACTACCAACATCCCCCTGGATTAATCTGTTCATCTGTATACCCTTCTGAGTATCCTGTCGGATTTCTTTGACTACTCTTTTCTGAGCATTTGTTAGCTCGAAAGGCAATAGCTCACTGTAAAAGACATTGACGCG
>JACMPF010000153.1 GCA_014377665.1 Pedobacter sp.
CAGCAATTGTGCTTTTTCGCTAACGCTTTTTCGCTTTTACACACCGAGCATTTAGCAGACTCATTTAACTTTATCGCCGATAGTATTCCGCTACAAAAATGCATATTAACAGCAAACCCGATCACAGTGACCAGATAAAAGCCACATAATGCAGCTGCTATTTTTTGTTGTATTTTCATCGACAGAGTTTCTGCTGTAATTAGTTTAGTGCCTAATTTACAACGACAAAGATAATGAAAAATTCAATGCGTGTTAGAAACAGTCGTCTATCGAAAGTAAAATATTATCTTAGCAACAACTAACTAACAACCCAAATGACCAGAGTTTTTACCGCAGTCCTGTCTCTTTTGTTTCTTTCCAGTTTTGCTGCCAAACCTAAAAATCAATACGTCAAGATTAAAACAGACTTGGGAGAATGTATCATAAAACTATACAACGAAACCCCGCTTCACCGTGACAACTTCATTAAACTTGCTAAAAAGCATAAACTCGATGGTACGATTTTCCATCGTGTCATTAAAGATTTCATGATTCAGGGCGGTGATCCGGATTCAAAAATGGCTAAAGCTGGCGCTGCACTTGGAGAAACTTCCATTGGCCCAGATATCCCTGCAGAATTTAGAGACAGCTTATTTCATAAAAAGGGTGCCCTTGCTGCCGCAAGAGATAACAAGCCAGAAAAATCCTCCAGTGGAAGCCAGTTCTATCTTGTACAAGGCAAGGTCTTTACGGACGAACAGCTAGACGCCATAGAAACCAACCGCTTAAAAACCAAAATTCCGACCTGGCAACGAGAAGTTTATAAAACCCTGGGCGGTGTTCCACATCTGGACAGAAACTATACTGTTTATGGAGAAATTGTAAAGGGATTGGATCTCGTTGATAGCGTTGCTATAGTAGCAAAAGACGAAAGAGATCGACCCTTGGTAGATATCCACATGACGGTAACGCTTTTAAAAAAGCGTGAAGCACGTAGATTAGAAAAAGAACTTAAAAAACAATAAAATGAAAATTATCTCCTACAACGTTAATGGCATCAGATCGGCCTCGACAAAGAACTTTTTTAGTTGGCTACAGTCGGTAGATGCAGATATGATTTGCCTTCAGGAGGTAAAGGCTTTGCCTGTTCAAATTCCGGAGATTATCGCATTAATTGAGCACTTGGGATACCATCACTATTGGTTTCCTGCAGAGAAAAAGGGATACAGTGGCGTTGCCATCCTCAGTAAAATTAAACCGAATCATATTGAGTATGGTTGCGGCGAAGAATGGATTGATAAAGAAGGAAGGATTCTAAGGGCCGATTTTGACGACTTTTCGTTAATGAGCCTATACATGCCGTCTGGATCAAGTGGTGAGGACAGGCAGCTTAAAAAGTATGATTTTATGCGTTTCTTTGATGCCTACATCGATGAGCTCAGAAAAGACTTTCCGAAGCTTATTATCTCGGGTGATTACAACATTTGTCATACTGCCATCGACATTCATAACCCCAAATCGAATGCAAAGTCCTCAGGTTTCCTCCCTGAAGAACGCGAATGGATGGAACTGTTTTTAAATAATGGTTTCATTGATACCTTCAGGTACTTCAATAAAGATCCACACCATTACACCTGGTGGAGTTTCAGAGCAGGTTCGAGAGGAAAAAACCTGGGTTGGCGTATTGACTATCATCTGGCTACGGTTCCACTATTAAACAAGCTTAAAAATGTGACCATCCTTCCAGATGCTATCCACTCAGACCATTGTCCGGTTCTTTTGGAACTAGATGTCAATTTAAATAGTTAACTTAAAAAACATATTAATTATCTGTAAAGCTAATAGCTTACTAATTAAGTTTGAATGTGTTCTTATTCAACAGGTAGCTAACAGGGACGTAACAGGGAGGTAACAGGGAGGTAGCAGGGACAATCTCCCTTTCAACTCCTTATTAGATCCGTGTTAACTTCTTGTTAACTTCTATTCAGGTAAAACCAGATTTTATACTCATCCAAAGCCTGGCATAGTGTAGCCACTAAGTTCCGCTGGAACTAAAGAATTATTGAAATAGATAAGTTTGTTCTGGTGTAATGCACAGGTCCAGCCTTACATCATGTTCATTAACATCTTCTATCGTTTCGATTGGCGGATAGAAACAGAGACCAACTTTACGAGTTTGAATACCTTTGAGGAACCGGTCATAGAACCCCTTACCATAGCCCACACGATAACCCTTAAGATCAAAAGCCAGCATAGGGATAACGACGAGGTCAACGTGCCCATTGTGGAGGTCTGAATCCATTGGTTCTAGGATATTAAATAGACTACTGCTTAATCCTTCCCTTCCAGGATAGACATGGTGTGTCATCAAGGAGGTTTCGAAGTCTGCCTTTGGCACAATAATCTTAATGTTTGGATGATGCTCCAGAAGCCAGTCGATGAGGATAAACGTATCCGGTTCCTTCTTATCCGCAATAGGTAGAAAAATATGCAGGGAGTCAACTGCAGTAAAGTCAAGTTTTTTAAATTGAAGCAGTAATTTAACACTTAAACCTTCAACCTCAGGGATGGAAAGCTGAATGCGCTGTTCGTTTATAAATTTTCTGATTTGGCTCTTTTTCATAGAGATCCGGTTGAATGTGAGTTTGGCCGCCTTGATGTGCAACAAACTTATAAAAAAAGATGGCTTCGGGAACCACTCCGAAGCCACAATCAACCTAAACCTAAAACTAAACTATGAAAACTCTTATTTTACTCTTTCAACGTATTCACCATTGCGTGTATCAATCTTAATCTTGTCGCCTTGATTGATAAACATTGGCACTTTTATTTCAACTCCTGTTTCTACGGTTGCATATTTCAATGCATTTGTAGAAGTATCACCCTTAACTGCAGGCTCCGAGTAAGTAACTTCTAACTCCACGTGTGAAGGTGCTTGTGCCATAATTGGCTCGTCACTTTCAAATGCTATGATCACATTCATTCCTTCTTTTAAGAAACGCATGCTCTTTCCGAATAGTATTTTTGGGATGTTAAACTGTTCAAAGCTCACATTGTCCATTACTACAAGGGCATCACCATCTTCATACAAATATTGATAATCGCTGGTTTCCACACGACAAATTTCTACCTCTTCATCAACACGAAATCTGTATTCAACCAACTTGCTGGTCTTAACATTTCTCATTCTTGCTTGATAAAAGGCTCTTAAGTTACCTGGTGTACGGTGGAGGAATTCTTCTACCTGTACTAATTCTCCGTTGAACCGAAGGATATTACCGCTCTTTACTTCAGATGCTTTTGCCATTTGGTTTTGAAATTTTGCTGTTAATCACAGCCGTTTTTCGTGCCGCAAAGGTACAGACAGTTTTTGAATTACGCAATACTTAAAATAAAAATTATTTATAATCCGTGATTTGGATAAAATTAGGGCAAAATGAATATTCATGCTCCTGATTTGAGCCAATAATTACCAGCCTGTTTGAGGTAAATTTCGCGATGAGCTCATGGTACCAATCTACACCCTGATTGTCAAGATTTGAGGTGGGTTCATCCAGGATCAGCACTGGGGTATCGGAACAACAAGCGAGGATCAACTTGGTTCGTTGTTTCATACCAGAAGAGAAATACTTTAGCGCTTTATCCTGAGATTTGGCCAGTCCAAGTAGATCCAAGATGGATTTCGTATCTACCAGTGGATGTGGTGTTTTAAACTGGAAATGAAAATCTATGGTTTCCTGAAGCGTAAACTCCTCAATAAGGTCAAGATAGGGCGCTGCCAAGCTCATCTTGCTATACACCTCATCGGCATTAACTTCTGACTGTTCTGTGTAAGAGATCTTGCCTTCAGATAAAGATAAGCTGCCTAATAGAACGCTAAGCAAGGTAGATTTGCCTGAGCCGTTTGGACCCAAAACAGCATAATTACCAGAAGAATCAAATGAATAAGTAAGGTTCCTGAAAATCCACTCCTGATTAAATCTCCTACCGACGTTATCTAAAGTAATCTTCATGAGCGGTCATTTAGCTCCCAGAGCCAAAGCCTTTCATTACACCTCTGTTGGAATTGCGGATGAAGTCAACAATCTCATCACGGATCTCCGTTGGCGCAAATTCAGCCTCGATCATGTCTAGTGCCTTCGTCACATTATTATGCTTTACAAAAAGTACTCTGTAGATTTCCTGAATTTCATTAATCTTCTCAGATGAGAAACCTCTTCTTCTTAATCCGACTGAATTTATACCTGCGTAAGAAAGGGGCTCTCTCGCAGCTTTAACATATGGAGGAACGTCTTTTCTAACCAATGAGCCACCGGTTACGAACGCGTGCGCACCAACTTTTACAAACTGGTGGATAGCTACCAGACCTGCCAGTACAACATAGTTTCCTATCGTGATGTGACCCGCCAATGTGGTGCTATTTGAAAAGATACACCAATCCCCAACTTCGCAATCGTGCGCGATATGAGAGTATGCCTGAATAAGGCAGTTGCTTCCGATAACGGTTTTCCATTTGTCTTTAGTACCCCTATTAATGGTTACACATTCCCTGATGGTTGTATTGTCGCCGATTTCTGCAGTGGTTACTTCTCCAGCAAACTTCAGATCCTGAGGTATGCCGGAGATAACTGATCCAGGAAACACCCTACAGTTCTTTCCTATCCTCGCGCCATCCATGATCACAACATTTGAGCCTATCCAGGTGCCCTCGCCTATCTCCACGTCTTTGTGTATCACAGCAAAAGGCTCGATAACAACGTTATCAGCAATTTTTGCCTGAGGATGAATGTACGCTAAGGGTTGTATCATGATACTGATTCGCTTTCTTTTACTTTTACTATTTGGGCCATCATCTCTGCTTCTACAACAACTTTGCCACCCACCATTCCAACGCCTTTCATTTGCGCAATTCCACGTCTTATCGGTTCCATCAGATCACATCTGAAAACAATCGTATCACCTGGACAAACTTGCGCCCTAAATCTTACATTGTCAATCTTTAAGAACAAGGTAAGGTAATTTCTTGGATCAGGAACAGTGCTTAAAACTAATATTCCACCTGTCTGCGCCATAGCTTCGATCTGGAGGACTCCTGGAAATACCGGCGCACCAGGGAAATGCCCTTTAAAGAACTCTTCATTCATGGTTACGTTCTTTACGCCTACAACGTGTGTTTTAGACAGTTCGAGAATTTTGTCGATGAATAGGAAGGGTTGCCTGTGTGGTAATATTTCCATGATCTGCACCACGTCGTATAGCGGCTTTACAGATGGGTCATATACGTGTTGGGCCTTTTTATTTTTTTCTTTTTTAATGGCTGCCTTGATTTTTTTAGCAAAGGCAACATTTGCAGCATGACCTGGTCTTGCCGCCATAATATGCCCTTTTAAATGCATGCCGACTAGTGCAAGGTCACCAATCATATCCAGCAACTTGTGTCTTGCCGGCTCATTTTGATACCGCAGCTCCATGTTATTCAAAATGCCTTGGGGAGCAACTTCCATTGCCGTTCTATTAAAGATTTTAGCGAGGTGGTCCAGCTCTTCTTTGGTAACTTCTTTATCGACAATTACGATTGCATTATTCAAATCACCACCCTTGATCAGGTTATTCTGAAGCTGATATTCCAATTCATGGAGGAAGCAAAAAGTTCTGCAAGAGGCTATTTCTTTTTTAAACTCAGCGATGCTTGAAATTCCTGCATGCTGACTTCCCAATACCGGAGAATTATAGTCGATCATACAGGTAAACCTGTAATCATCAAGCGGCATGGCAACAATTTCAACTTTGCGGTCGGGTTCTGTATAGGTTATGTTATGCGGGATCTGAAAATATTCTCTGTCAATATCCTGCACTTGAATACCGGCACTTTCCAAAGCCTCCAAAAATAAGATTGCACTTCCGTCCATGATAGGCGTTTCGGGACCATCAAGTTTGATCAAAACGTTATCTAAATCCATCCCAACAAGAGAAGCCATCACATGTTCTATGGTACTTACACTTGCTCCGTTCTGAGAAATTGTAGTTCCCCTTGCCGTGTCAGTCACGTTATCGCAATCTGCATCGACTATTGGAGTTCCTGGAAGATCCGTTCTTTGAAACTTAAAGCCGTGATTATCGGGTGCGGGACAGAATGTTAAAGTAACATTTGCTCCGGTATGAAGACCAACGCCCTGTACGGAAACCTGTGATTTAATGGTTTTTTGTTTAACGTTCATCTTAACTATAATGTGCTTTCATTGTTTTCAATTATCTCGTTTAACTTTACGATTGTAGCTTCCAAAGCGGCTACGCGCTTAACTATTGCAGGAAGTTGTTTAAATAAAACAGAGGCACGCATCCAGTCACGTAACGGTTGTGCCGGGCTGCCGTGCCATTGCTTATTTTCTTCAATAGTATTGAAGTTTATACCAGCTTGAGCGCCGATCTGTGTCCCTTTTGCTAAGGAAAGATGCCCAGCGATTCCTACCTGTCCACCTATGACAGATTTTTCACCTAGTTTACTGCTGCCGCTGATTCCTGTTTGAGCAGCCACTACGCTATGCTCACCAACATCTACATTGTGTGCAATTTGGATAAGGTTGTCCAGCTTTACCCCTTTTCTGATGAAAGTGGAACCCATAGTAGCGCGATCTATGGTGGTATTCGAACCAATCTCGACGTCGTCCTCTATCACCACATTACCAATCTGAGGAATTTTAGAGTACGTCCCATCAGGCTGAGGAGCAAATCCAAAGCCATCGCTTCCAACTACCGTATTGGCATGAATGATCACGCGGTTACCGATCATGGATCTGTTGTATATTTTTACCCCTGCATTTATGGTACAATCATTTCCTATTACAGAATCTGCTGCAATACTTACCTGCGGATAAATCTTGGTATTGTCGCCAATCTGAACGTTTTCAGCAACATAAGAAAATGCTGCTATATACACATTCTTTCCGATCTTGGCGCTTGGATGTATAAAACAAGGCTGTTCTATGCCCGTTTGATTGTTCGTTAACGCAGCAAATTCATTGTACTTTTCCAGCAACACAGAGAATGCGCTATAAGGATCGGCCACTTTGATTAACGTGCTGTCTGTTTTCTGCGATGGTACAAAATCCTGACTTACAATGACTACGGAAGCATTGCTGGAATATAAAAAGTTTTCATACTTAGGATTCGACAGAAAACACAATGAGCCGGGCTTTCCGCTTTCGATCTTTGAGAGTTCCTGAACTTTAACGTCCGCGTCTCCCTCAATGGTTCCATTTATAAACTCGCTTATCTGCTTGGCAGTAAATTGCATTTTACAAAGTTATATGTTAAATTGATATGAACAAATAAACCTATTTGGGTGAAGGTTGCTTTAGTCGTTGTTTCGGAACTCTAAAAACGTGATTAAATCTGTATTATTTTGTTAAATAATGCTAAATGATTCTAGGGTAACATAAAATGTGTTTTTTAACTGTCTTATCCAGTGATTCTAAGTTAGATAAATCCGAAGCCTTGGCGATATCAATGGTTGCATTGTTTTTAAGTAGAATGTTAATATTACTATCTCCCGCGTTATAAGCTCTATTGCTGATCACATCAGTGAAGACAAAATATCTGCCTTCATCAGCAGTTAGGTTCAAGGCCTGCTCCGTGTTTTCTTTTAGGCGTTGTACACGATCTACGTCTGGAGCATCATTTGTAATTTCCACCTTATAAAGGTTTCTATCGGTAAGCATTTTACAAAGCCTGGATAATATCCTATCCGGATGCTCCCTCCAAGCCTTAATGGAGGCAAAGATATCTTGATCATCCAATTGGGCAAAATGAGCTAGATGAATATCCGATTTAAAGAAGGCGTCCTCAGAAATCTGATTGGTTAAAAAGTGACTAAGCGCAGGGGTAGCAAAAAGTATTGTTCCGGTAGAGGATAGTTCTTTGGCACGTTTTAAAATTTTTACCAATACCTGTTCTCCAGCAATCACTGTTTTATGCAGGTAAACCTGCCAGTACATTAATCTTCTGGAAATTAGAAAGTTCTCAATAGAGTAAATTCCCTTTTCTTCGATAACTAAATTATCATCCAGTACATTCAGCATCTTTATAATTCGATCAAAGCTAATGACCCCTTCGCTAACCCCGGTAAAGAAGCTATCTCTGTTGAGGTAATCCATGCGGTCCAGATCCAGTTGTCCGGATACGAGTTGCGTTAGGAAGTTTTTATGGTATTGGCCTTTGAAAATTAAGATTGCCTGGGTTAATTTCCCATCGAACTGAACATTGAGCTTTTCCATGATGAGCATGGAAATGTCTTCATGTTTGATTCCATTAACAAGTGAGTGTTCAAGGGCATGAGAAAATGGGCCATGGCCAATATCATGCAGTAATATTGCAATATTAGCTGATTCCTCTTCTTCTTTTGTGATGTCATGACCTTTGCCTCTAAGTACGTCAATGGTAAGACCCATCAAGTGCATTGCGCCTAGCGCATGATGAAATCTGGTATGTAGAGCACCAGGATAAACCAGGTGCGTCATACCCAATTGTTTGATGTATCTAAGCCTTTGAAAGTAAGGATGGGAGATCAGATCAAAGAGTAAAGCGGAGGGGATTGTTATGAACCCATAAACTGGATCATTAATTATTTTCTTTTTGTTCAATATTCAAAAATAAATTATACGGTACAAAAATTGCTATTTTTATCCATAGTATGAAAGAACTAGTTTCATTTCAACATTTAATTTACATCATACAAATAAAATAATGCAGGAAACCAAGATCCTATGGGCCGATGATGAGATCAACTTATTAAAACCACACATACTTTTACTTAATGAAAAAGGTTATCATGTAACCACCTTTACCAATGGAAATGATGCTTTGGCCGCTTTTGAAAAAGAATTCTTCGACCTTGTCTTTTTGGACGAGAATATGCCTGGAATGAGCGGATTGGAAACACTTACTGCAATTAAAAACATTCGTAACGATGTCCCTGTGGTTCTAATCACTAAGAGTGAAGAAGAAAACCTGATGGAAGATGCGATCGGATCTAAGATAGATGA
>JACMPF010000154.1 GCA_014377665.1 Pedobacter sp.
GATAATCTGTTGACGCAGCGATTGCGAAATCTTTACCAAAGGAAGTCTCAAATGATCTTCACAAACACCGAAATGTTTTAAAGCTGCTTTTACTCCAGCAGGATTTCCCTCTGCAAATATCAGTTTTGTAAATTCGATCAGATTTAAGTGCAACGGCAAGGCTGCTGCATAGTCTCCCTTAAGACAGAGACGAACCATAGCTGACAATTGCTGAGGCATGGCATTTCCAATCACAGAAATTACCCCTACAGCTCCCAATGAGATCATTGGCAATGCAACCGGATCATCTCCAGAGATCAAAAGGAACTCTTTTGGTTTATCACGCATGATTTGATTGAACTGATCAAAACTGCCCGATGCTTCTTTCATACCAATAATGTTTTTAAAGTCATTGGCCAATCTGCAAGTAGTATCTGAACTCATGTTGCTTCCTGTTCTCCCAGGGACATTATAAAGGAATATTGGAAATGATGAAGACTCGCTAAGTAATTTATAATGTTGGTAAATACCTTCTTGTGTTGGTTTGTTGTAATATGGACTTGCCGAAAGTATAGCGTCATAACCTTCGGTGTCAAATTCCTTCATATCTTTTGCAACTGCAAGCGTGTCGTTGCCGCCAATGCCTGCTACCAATGGTAGCCGCCCGTTGTTTATTTCTGCTGTAAACTCCCAAATCTTCTTCTTCTCATCCTTATTAAGGGTTGATGCTTCGCCTGTTGTACCAAGGGATACCAGGTACTCTACCTTTCCATCGATCAGATAGTTGATCAGGTTTTTCAAACCTTCAAAATCTACCAATCCATCTGCCTTAAATGGTGTAACCAACGCTACACCCGTTCCATGAAATTTGTTCATTTTTAGTTTATTATTTCAACATTTCAAATAAATTACCCTCTGTTATGAGCGGTACATTTAGTTTTTTAGCCTTATCCAATTTCGATGGTCCCATGTTTTCACCAGCGAGCAAGTAGTTCAATTTGGCTGATATGCTGCTCAAAATCTTACCACCATTACTTTCGATCAAATCTTTCAACTCCTCTCTACTGTAATTTTCAAAAACGCCCGAAATTACAAATGTTTTTCCAGTTAATTTATCACTTTTTAGGACAACTTCATTTTCCTGAGCTATAAATTGTAAACCATCGGATTTTAGTCTGCCAATCTGTTCCAAATGTTCTGGTTTGCTGAAATATTCGAGAATGCTTTCTGCTATCTTGTCACCGATCTCTTCTATCGCCGTCAGTTCGTCCAACGTCGAATTGATGAGGCTATCAATGTTTTTAGCACCAAATGCCAGTTTTTTGGCAACAGTTTCGCCTACGTATCTGATGCCTAGTCCAAACAATACCTTTTCAAATGGCATTTGTTTAGAATGCTCAATGCCATTTAGCATGTTTTCTATGGAACGGTCCCCGAAACGGTCCAGAAGTTTTAACTCGTCCGACTTATCTTTCAATGTATACAGGTCGCTGATGTGTTTTACAAGACCGCGCTGATAAAAGGTTTCGATAGTCTCGTCACCTAATCCGTCAATATTCATAGCTTTTCTTCCGATGAAATGTTGAATCTTGCCGACTATTTGAGGAGGGCAGCCTTCATCATTGGGGCAATAAAAAGCGACTTCACCTTCTTTTCTGATCAGCTTTGTGCCACATTCCGGACAGTGGGTCAGATATACTATTTTTGATGCACCTTTTATACGCTTATCCAGATTTACATTGATGATTTTAGGAATGATCTCACCGCCCTTTTCTACAAAGACACTGTCGCCCTCGTGCAGATCCAGTCGTTCAATTTCATTAGCATTGTGTAATGTTGCACGCTTAACAGTTGTGCCCGCTAGCTGTACGGGTTTTAGGTTGGCTACCGGAGTTACAGCTCCCGTACGACCTACCTGGTAGGTCACTTTTTCAAGTAGAGTCTCTACTTCCTGAGCTTTATACTTATAAGAAATAGCCCATCTTGGAGATTTAGCTGTGAAACCGAGTTCTTGTTGTTGGGCATAGCTGTTAACCTTAATTACGATGCCGTCAATATCATAACTCAATCCAAATCGATGCTCAGACCAATAAGTTATGAAATCCAGCACATCATCTATCCCATTTACCAGCTTTACGTCTTTGGAGATATGAAAGCCCCAGTCCTTAAGAGATTGTAAACTTTCCCAATGTGTTTTAAAATAGTTCTTGTCTGTATTTAAAGAATATAGAAAGCAGTCCAACGGGCGTTTAGCAACTTCTTTAGAGTCCTGCATTTTAATAGTGCCTGCAGCAAAGTTTCTTGGGTTTGCATACTGAACCTCACCCAGCTCTTCCCGCTCATTGTTCAGTCTATCGAAAGCTGCCCTGTGCATGAAGATCTCGCCTCTAATTTCGAATAATGGAGGCACATCTTTAGGTTTTAGCCCGTGTGGAATACTATTTATCGTTTTTACATTGGTAGTAACGTCATCACCTTTACTGCCATCACCACGGGTAACTGCCTTCACTAGTTTGGAATCCTCGTAGGTTAGGCTAATAGAAAGCCCGTCGAACTTTAACTCGCAAACGTATTGGAAATCATCCCCGATGGACTTCCTAACACGCTCATCGAAATCTCTTAGGTCTTGCTCGTTGTACGTATTTCCTAAGGACAACATTGGCCACCGGTGGGGAATGGTTACGAAATTTTTGGTGATGTCTCCACCAACTTTCTGCGTCGGAGAGTTTAGATCTGCCAGATCGGGGTTGTCCAGTTCCAGCTGATTTAATGTCGCGAGTTTTTTATCAAACTCATAATCAGCGATGGTAGGCATTGCCAATACATAATAGTTGTAGGTATGTTGGTTGAGTTCAGCAGCCAGGGCATCCATTTTCTCCTTTAAATCGAATAGTGACATAAAGCGAAGATACAAATTAAGGGTTATTTTAGTTGAGGTTCGATCTCATTGAAAATTGAAGAATAAGATGTTGCGAGGATTTCCTTGTAGGCTTCCAGTTGCAGCGTAATTTGTTCTACTTGTTCAGGGGAGAAAGGGTTGTCCCATATACGCATACAGATTTTATTTAGGGCATAGGCAATGTTTTCGATTTTATGGTAGCTAAACAGGTATTTGCTTGATATGAATCCATTCAGGAAATTGAAGAACGTAGTCGTATTTGTGAGACCACAATTTTTTAAGAAATGGTCCAGGGCAACCTTGTCAGAAGCCTTCAGGGCATTATAAAAAAGCGCAACATTGATATCTTCATTGGTTAACAGCAGGTGGTCAAGTAATAACTCCAACCCAATGTGAGCCAGAAAGAATGGTTTCACAGGACTGCCCTCCATAACTGGCAGTAATAACTTTTTTAAAATTAGTGTTTGGGCTGTAAAGAATGTAGAGGAGTGAAATAAGGCGTCAACTTTAACGTGTCTTTCCCAGCCCTTATATAAGCTGAGTTGATGTAGATCATCTTTAAACGAATGGAGTTCTTTTGCGGGATAAAGATTATAATACTTGTCTGCATTCTTAACGAAATCGGGCAATACAACTCCAATAATTACATTAACATCGGTAGTATCTCGCTCAAAATAGTAGTGGGAAAGGAAATTCATTATTTAAAAGTAGCGATTTTTATTGGTTAAGGATGGTTTTCCTATATTTGCCGCAAACGTAAATACAATGACCAACTTTGTTGAAGAGCTACGCTGGCGCGGAATGTTACAGGACATTATGCCTGGAACGGAAGATAAATTGAACGAAGGCATGACTGCCGGATATATAGGATTCGATCCCACAGCCGACTCACTGCACGTTGGTCACCTTACGCAGATCATGACTTTAATTCATTTCCAAAGAGCTGGTCACAAGCCTTTCGCTTTGGTTGGCGGGGCGACAGGTATGGTTGGTGATCCATCAGGGAAGTCAGCTGAGCGCAACCTGCAGACAGAGGAAATGGTGGAGCATAACCTTATTGAGCTGAAAAAGCAACTCAGTAGGTTTTTAAAGTTTGATGAGGCTGGAAACGGAGCTGTGATGATCAATAATGCCGACTGGTTCAAAGACATGAGTCTTTTCACTTTCATTAGAGATATTGGTAAGCACATCACTGTGAATTACATGATGGCCAAAGACAGTGTCAAAAAGAGACTGGAGGGTGAATCAGGTTTATCCTTCACTGAGTTTTGCTACCAGTTAATTCAAGGCTATGATTTCTATTACCTGTGGAAGCACCACAACTGTCTGATCCAGATGGGTGGTTCTGATCAGTGGGGAAACATTGTTACGGGAACTGAGTTGATCAGAAGAAAAGATGCTGGTACGGCTTATGCGCTAACTACCCAATTGATAAAAAAGGCCGACGGTACTAAGTTTGGAAAGACAGAAAGTGGTGCAGTATGGCTTGAGGCTCGAAAGACATCTCCATACAAATTCTATCAATTCTGGTTGAACGCTTCAGATGACGATACAAAGAAGTGGATTAGAATCTTCACTTTGAAAACTCAGCACGAAATTGAAACATTAGAAGCATCACACAATGAGGCTCCACATCAACGGATTTTGCAGAAAGCATTGGCAGAGGATATCACTGTCAGAACGCATTCTGATGAGGCTTTGCAAACTGCTATCACTACTTCAGATTTCTTATTTGGCAACGGTTCATTAGAATTCTTCAAAACCTTGAATGATGATCAAGTTCTGGAAATCTTTGAAGGAATCCCACAATTTACGATCTCAAAAGCTGAATTAGCTGAGGGAATAGATTCGGCAACATTGCTTGCGGAGAAGTCGGCAGTATTTTCCTCGAAAGGCGAGGCTAAAAAGCTAATCCAAGCAGGTGGTGTATCTATCAATAGAGAGAAGCTGGCAAGCCCGGCTGATTTGATTACCTCAAGCAGTTTATTGAGTGGCAAATTCATTATTGCTCAAAAAGGGAAGAAAAATTACTATTTGATAATCGCGGACTAACTTATTAACAGGTTACAGCCTCGAATATCGGAGTTATCGAAACGACCGAGCACTTCAAATGAACCATCTGGATACACGCGTCCAAGATCTTGAGTTGCAATAAAAGAGCAAGAGTTGATATTTGCAAGGTCTATGACGTTTATGCCGCCTGTTTTTTGTCCGTCTATTGCGGATAGGGGATCATTTGTGTCTCTTAAAGTAATTCTCATCCATGGCGGACAGTTGAATATTCCTTCTCCATTTGAGTAACTCTGAGACAGCAGTTCAGTCATTCCGTATTCGCTGTGTATCGAAGTTACCCCAAATCCTTTGGAAAGAATGTCATGTAGCTCTTCGCGTACCATCTCTTTTCGCTTACCTTTCATGCCCCCTGTTTCCATTACAATGAGTTGAGGGAAATCTAATTGATGGTTATCTAAAAAGTCTAGCAAAGCATAGGTTACGCCAATCAGTATTGTTTTTTGCGCGGCCTGTTGCTGTTTTTGCAGTTTACTTTTAAGGTCATCATGATTGTGCAAAAAGTAGCCGCTGTCAGGATGATTGCTATCCTTAATTAGGGCATCGATCATGTAAATGAGCGAAGAACCATCCCTTTCCAGGTAGGAGGGTAGTAAAGCCAAAATACAGGTATCAGCAGCAGGTCCGTAGAACAACTCAAATGCTTGCCTGAAGCTCTGTTCGTAGATACTTAGGTCTGTAACCAAGTGTTTGCTTTGTGTTATACCTGTAGTTCCAGAGCTACTGAAAGTAATTTGATGTTTATTCAAAACATCGCTTAAGACATCATGAGTTTTGAAAAGTGATATAGGAAGGTAGGGTGCCTTTTTTAGAGAACTGACTTCTGAGACATTAATATTCAGATTTCGTATGTAGTCACGGTAGACTGCACAGTTATTGGCCTGATAGCGGAAAATGGATAATCCAATTTCTTCAAAGTCTTTGTTTTTTGCAATCGAAAATACTTGCTTTGCTAACTCATTCACGGCTCAAAAATACGCAACAACTTGTAATTAAGAAGTCGTTTTCTTGGTGAGCACTGCTTTTCTGAAATGATAACCACAAAAACCACTAACACCCGCGACGAAAGCACCAAGTACAACACTTAGTACCAGCACAAGCCACCAGGCTTTTACCCCAAGCATTTCACCAACTCTTGAAGCCAGCAAGTGTTCGTTGGGAATGCTTTTATACAGAGCCATACCTGTCCACAATAGCAGTATTGCAAAAAAAGGTGACCACAAAGATATTTTACCTGTCTTGCCGATAAGTCCGCAGATTGCAAAAGAGATAATAACGATTACCCACCACGGCAATACCATTTGCAATAAAAATGCTGCGATGATTACTACGAGGAACACCATGTTATTTTTTTTTAGATATTTTAAGGTTCGAAATTATTTTAGCGGAGGCATCATCAGCGCTTTGCATGAAGTATAGATCGTATAATTCTCCATTAGCCCAGGTATCAATCATATTATCGTAATATTTGCTTCCCGGATTACCTGATTGTCCACCCGGATAAACGCCATGTCCCTTTGGAGTTTTTCCTAACTCAACAACCATTCGCCATGATGGTCCGTTTGTTTCGCTCTGGGCATTTATGGTCATCTTACCTCCACCAATCAGTAATGTTTTTGATCCGAAACCAGGAATTTTAGCCAAGTGAGGCACATTGGTATGCTTAACATTAGCCCATTCCCAAGGTTTCCCTATTGGTCCGTACTTACGTTCCAGGCTGTCGCAACTCCACTTAAATGATTCATTGACCAGATCGCTGAGTGTCTCTTTAACGGGTGTATTTACATTATCCACCCAGCGTGAATTCGGTTCGTCCAAAATTAGATGAAGTGTTCTATCCCTCGAAGGATAACGCATAGGAACATTAGCTACCGTAAATTCGTCATCCCAGATGTCGAACATTAACCTTTTATTCCACAGGTCAAAAATACTGGCTGCAATAGCATTTGCATCATACCGTTTGTTCCAGTCGGCCACTTTAGATAAAGCCTCCTGTTGGGTGGCATTTAAATTTCCTTTATTAACCAGACCTATAAAAGTGGGCACCACATTTTCAGCAAAGATGCTGTAGTTATCGGTCTGCATTAGCCTGATACTATCGGCTGTAGCACCTTTCATTGCAGTAAGGCGGTCATTGATATGCTTACCGCGCTCATATGGACTGAACTCCCAGTTAATGTAATATGGATAACTTTGATCTGTAGAAGATTGGTTTGCTGAGCTTACAAATTCCCGTGAAGGATTTTTTACTGTTGGATTTTGGACCGCTGGGATCCAACCCTGCCAGTCTGCTTTTGGATCTGTACCGTCTAATATGAATTTCCCTTGATCTTTATATTTTAAAGGGAATCGGCCATTTGCAGTGATGGCGATGTCATTTTCTGCAGAGGCAAATGCGAAATTCTGCGCTGGTGCAGAAAAATAGGTTAAAGCCTTACGGTAGTCTGCGTAGTTTTTACCCCTGTTCATTAGATAAAAAGTTTTCAGCTCATTGGATTCATCATGTGCGATCCATCGAAGTGCGTTCCCTGTTGGTACATTGGAAGCTTTACTAAAGTCTTTTGGTTTTTGAGTATAAACTACAGGACCATGGTGCGTGTAAAACACAGTGTCTATTTCTGTTCCTCCGCCACGTACTGCAATCTTTTCATAACGCACCTTTGTGTCATTCCATTTGTTATTGTACCAGTAGCTTTTGTGGGAATTGTCTTTAAATTTAATCTGATAGAAATCCAGGACGTCTGCAGCCACGTTCGTTACTCCCCAGGCTATGTTTTGGTTAAAGCCGACAATGATTCCCGGGGCACCTGGCAGCGAAACTCCATAGGCATTTAACCCTGGTGCATGTAATTGGATTTGATACCAGATGGAAGGAAGAGATAGATCCAGGTGTGGGTCGTTGGCGAGTATCGGAAAACCGGATGCAGTTTTTTTGCCTGATAAAACCCAGTTGTTGCTGCCGATTCCTTCTTCCAGTTCCTTGGTTTTAATGTTGCTGGCTGTCTCGTCAGCGAATGGTGCAGGTGCTTGCGGAATAGGCATGGGATCAAAATTCCATTTAGTCCCAACTGGGATGATGGGATCTTCTTTGAAAGGGTAGTCAGGAAAAAGATCTTTGACAACATCGGTGCCGAATTTCTTTCTGATGTTAGTCATGTAGAACTCGTTAGAGCCCATAGCCAGGACGGCCGACATCTGCTTTAACAGTAATGCGCATTTTATGGGAGTCCAGTCTTCAGGTTTAAAATCCAGAAGCTTATACTCCAGAGGCAATTCTGCAGTCGACAGAGAATGTATATACGCGTTGATACCAGCAGTGTAAGCAAGAATCATTTCTTTAGATTCCCGATCAGCCATCATTCCTCTTAATGAATTTTCTGCTCCATAAACCATTCCCATTCTGCGTTGATAGCGATCCAGTTCGATCGCTTTTTTACCCACAACTTCAGATAGTCTTCCTGCAGCATATCTAGTTTGAAAGTCCATTTGCCACAATCGATGCATGGCCGTAACATATCCCTGAGCATAATAGACATCATGATCGTTTTGTGCGAAAATATGTGGAATCATGCGGTCGTCAAAGGCAATTTGAACATCTTGCCTGGCGTCCTTCAAAATAACATTTTTATTATTAGGAGCGGCCAGTCTTTCTGCATTTTGCCAGAAACCCGTAAAAGGGTTAAGAAACTTTAAAAGAGGGGGAGTGTCACCGAACTTAGTATTGAGGGAAAAAGTTAACAAAACAGGTATAACAATGGTTGTGATGGCTTTTATTTTATTCATCGCTGCTCAATTAAGTGTTTGCCAAGATCGGTAAATAATATATTCGGTCTTGCAATTTAAGATAAAACTTAATCAATTATAATAAATTGAAATTATGTATTCAATAATAACTAATAGTCAACTTGGATAATTGGAAATTTGTATTAGATTTAAAATAAAATTAACCATTTATAAAATTACAGTATGAGCAAAACTTTTACAAAAACAGCGTTTACGCTTTTATTATTGTGTTTTACAGTTGTAGCGGCACAGGCACAAAGTGTAACTATTAGTGGGACCGTCATAGACAAAACTACTAATTCAGCAATGCCTGGCGTAGGCATCACCATTAAAGGAAAGACGACGGGTACAGCCACCAATAACAGTGGTAAATATGCACTCACTACTACCGAAAAAATCCCCTTTACAATCGTAGTAACTTATGTTGGGTACACTTCTATTGAAAAGGAAGTTACCGGAACTGCGACCAATGTGGACTTTCAGTTAGAGTCTGCTGCTATTCTTGGTCAGGAGGTTGTCGTATCAGCTTCACGTACACCAGAGCGTATTTTGGAATCTCCAGTATCGATAGAAAGAATGGGGCAAGCCACATTAAAGGAGCTTCCCACGCCATCGTTTTACGATGCATTAACTAACATGAAAGGTGTGGAGGTAAGTGCGCAGAGTTTAACTTTTAAGTCTATTAATACCAGAGGATTTAACTCGAACGGCAATACACGTTTCAACCAGTATGTGGATGGTATGGACAATCAGGCACCAGGTTTGAATTTTTCCGTTGGAAATATCATTGGTCTGAATGATCTTGACGTTGATAATGTAGAATTGTTACCTGGGGCTTCTTCTGCATTGTACGGTGCAGGTGGTATCAATGGTACCATGTTGATGAACTCAAAAAATCCATTTGCTTATCAAGGTGCGAGCTTCCAGGTAAAAACTGGGATTAACCATGTCAATGACGACAACACTGGTAACCAAGAATATAAACAGTTAGATGTTCGTTTGGCTAAAGCCTGGAACAACAGATTTGCTATCAAAGGGACTTTCTCCTTCTTACAAGCTAAGGATTGGCAAGCGCGCAACTACGATAACTTCGATAGGAGTGCGCGTACCTTCAAAGCTGGAAATAGACAAACTGACCCCAATTATGATGGAGTTAACGTTTACGGAGATGAGACAAATATTAATTTAAGAACTGTTGCATTAGGTCTTTCCAATGGTTTCAAAAATGCTTCACCAGCAGGATTTGGTGCATTTAGCCAGTTGATCGGATCGGGAGCAACCTACCCACAATTGGTTGCAGCAGTAAACGGAAACCCAGCTTTTGCTACGTTACGGCCTGCGCTTCCTTACCTTCCTGTATTGTATAGCTTAGCCAAAGGAACGACACCCAGTCAGGATGTGTCGAGAACTGGTTATAATGAAGCGAATTTGGTAGATTACGATACGCAGTCGTTGAAAGCATCTGGTGCGATGCATTACAAACTATCTTCGACGGTAGAAGCTATTGCTCAGGCTAGCTGGGGTACAGGTACCTCAGTGTACACGGGGTCAGATCGTTATTCATTGAAGAACTTCAGTATTGGACAATACAAACTGGAACTTAAAGGTGAAGATTTTTTCCTGAGGGGTTATACAACTCAGGAACGTTCTGGAGATTCCTATATATCATCAATTCTCGGATCATTCATTAACGAGGCATACCGTCCAAGTGCTGGGTCTGCTACAAATCCTACTTCAGGTTGGTTTGCTCAATATGCTTTAGCTTACTCAAACGCGCGTGCTCAAGGTGCGGATGATATGACTGCGCACAACACTGCTCGTGGCTTTGCAGATCAGGGTCGCCTGGTACCAGGTACAACCCAATTTGAGAACGTTAAGAATGGCATCATCAATAGCACCATTTCTTCTGGAAAAGGAGCGAAGTTTGACGATAAAACAAATCTTTACCATTACGAAGGCTTATACAACTTCTCTAACGCATTGAACAATGTGGTCGACCTGCAGGTTGGTGGTTCTTATCGTTTGTATCAATTGAGATCAGGTGGTACTATCTTTGATGATTTGAACAACGAGATCAACATCAAAGAATACGGTGCTTTCGCACAGTTGGGTAAAAAGCTTTTTGATGAAAAGCTGAAACTAACCGTTGCCGGCCGATATGATAAAAACGATAACTTCAAAGGTCGCTTTACCCCAAGGGTTACCGGTGTTTATACTGTAGCTCCAAACAACAATATCCGTGTGTCTTATCAAACAGGTTACCGTAACCCAACTACGCAAAATCAGTATATCGATCTATCGGTTGCGGGTGGTCGTCAGCGTTTAATTGGTGGTTTGCCAGGTAGTCTGAACAAATACAATTTATTAACTACAAATATTCCATTCACGGATGTAAGCTACAGAGCTTTCCAGTCTTCAGTTGCAACAGGAACTTCTAATGCCACGTTGTTACAGCAATATACATTTGATGCAGAGGGCGTAAAACCTGAAAGTGTTCAAGCTTATGAAGTTGGTTACAAAGGGTTAATTGGTGGCAATTTGCTAATTGATGCTTACGGATATTATAACAAGTACAAAAACTTCATTACCTCTGTTGACGTTTATCAACAAAACGGCAGTGATTTTTCTAAATTCGGTGTTCCGGTTAATGCTAAAGGAGAGGTTACTTCCTATGGTGCAGCCTTTGGTCTTGATTACCGAATTTCCAATTACAACCTGAGTGGAAATGTTTCTTACAATGAGATCGGTGATCTTCCAACAGCTTATATCAACGATTTCAACACGCCTACTATTCGTTACAATTTGGGGCTAGGCAATAGTGAGATCGTTAAAAATGTAGGTTTCAATGTTGCTTACCGCTGGCAGGATGCATTCTACTGGAACTCTTCATTTTCTTCTGGGGACGTTCCTGCGTTCGGAACAGTGGATGCTCAAATCAACCTGAAAATCCCTTCTGTTAAAACAATGATTAAACTGGGTGGATCAAACATCTTGAACAAATATTACTATACTTCATACGGAAATCCTTCTGTTGGCGCATTGTACTATATTGGCTTAACTTTCAATCCATAGTTCAAATTTATTACATCTTCAGAGGCCCTGACTGTACTACACAGTCAGGGCTTTTTTTTAAAAATGGGTTTATCTTTCAATATTACTTTGGTATTCGTGGAAATTTTAACACTTTAGATGTATAGATTAAGCTATTGAATAGGGAAGATATACACTCAAGAGATTTTCATGGAAGAAATTACTGATCAAAACAAAGAGAACAATACAATTATAAATAAGCAGGAGGCCGTTGAAGAAGCAGTTCAGCACTTAAATAACCCGGTTACCCATTTACAGCCAATTGTTAAGCAATATCTTGGCAGTATAGAGAAGACATCTGTCGACGGTAATAAGTTTTTCTTCGGCGACGGAAGTGCCAGGGTTGAAATTAGGGTAGTTAGCGATGAGATCATTCGCGTGCGCCTCGCTCCCCACAGCGTTTTCTTAGATGAATTTTCTTACGCTGTCCCCGTCGTGGATCAGAAAGTAACTACGTTCAAAATGGAAGAAGTGGAAGACAGTTACATCGTGTCTACGAATACGATCACCTGTAAAATCCGGAAATTGGATTTCCACATTTCGTTTATCGAAAACCAGAGTCAGATGGTCATGAGCGAAGATGCCGTACCGATGCACTGGGAAGAGAATGTAGAGTTTGGTGGTTACTATGTTTACGCGACTAAAAAATGCCAGCAGGAAGAGAATTTCTTCGGACTAGGAGATAAGTCGGGCAACATGAACTTACGTGGGCGTCACTTCCAAAATTGGAATACGGATGCTTATTCATTTGGCTGGGATCAGGATCCATTATACCGTACGATTCCTTTTTACACTGGAGTTCACGATAAGGCAGCTTACGGTATTTTCTTCGACAATACATTCCGCTCCTATTTTGACTTCGGAAGCGAAGACAATAGTAAGACCAGCTTCTGGGCTGATGGTGGGGAACTACAATATTACTACATCCACGGTCCGCACATGATGGACGTTGTTAAACGTTATCAAACACTGACGGGAACTCATCCGATGCCTCCCAAATGGGCATTAGGATACCATCAATGTCGTTGGAGTTACTATCCTGAGAAAAAGGTAAAAGAGATTGCGGAAGGATTTAGATCAAGAAATATTCCCTGTGATGCCATTTATTTGGATATTGATTATATGGACGGGTACCGTTGCTTCACCTGGAATAAGACTCATTTCCCTGATCCTAAACGAATGATCAAAGAGCTGGCTGATGATGGCTTTAAAACCGTTGTAATGATTGATCCTGGAATTAAGGTTGATGATAACTATTGGGTATTTAAAGAGGGTAAAGAGAATAACTTTTTCTGTCGCAGAAGTGATGATTACTTCATGGAAGGCCATGTATGGCCAGGCAGGTGCCAGTTTCCAGACTTCACTAATCCTGCGGTTAGGGAATGGTGGGGAAACCTCTATAAAGAATTAGTTGAGATTGGTGTAGCAGGCGTTTGGAATGATATGAATGAGCCGGCAGTTTTTGGTTCAGGAACATTTCCTAATGATGTTAGGCATAACTACGATGGTTTTCGAGGTTCTCACCGTAAAGCACACAATGTCTACGGCATGCAGATGGTTCGATCTACTTATGACGGCCTAAAAAAATTAATGCGCAACAAGCGTCCATTTACCATCACCCGTGCGGGATACTCTGGTATGCAACGTTATGGATGTGTTTGGACAGGAGATAATGTTGCGACCTGGGAGCATTTAAAGCTTGGTAACATCCAGTGTCAACGGATGTCGATTTCCGGAGTACCATTTGTTGGTACAGACATCGGAGGGTTCAGCGGAGAGCCGGATCCTGAACTATTTACAAGATGGATTCAATTGGGAGCTTTTTCCCCCTTCATGAGAGCTCACTCAGCGGGAGATACTGCTGAACGTGAACCATGGAGCTTTGGAGAGCCATTTACCAGTATCAATAGAATATACATAGAACTGAGATATCGCTTAATGCCATACCTTTACTCTGTATTCTGGGAGCATCACCGTTATGGATTCCCAATTCTAAGACCGCTGGTTATGCTTGAGCAAGAAAATATCAGCAACAGTTTCCGTCAGGATGAGTTTACTTTTGGAGATAAGATATTGGTATGTCCTGTTTTAGAGCAAGGCGCTACATCGAGAATGGTTTATCTTCCGAAGGGAAAATGGGTTAATTTCTGGACACACGAAGTATTAACCGGAGAAAGTGAGTACAATATTGCTGCGGCGCTTGATCACATGCCTTTGTTTATTAGGGCTGGTTCTGTAATTCCAGAATATCCCGTGATGCAATATGTAGGAGAGAAAGACGTCGACGAAGTTATGTTAAATGTTTACTTCTGCGATTATGAAGTTAATTCATTCCTTTATGAGGATCATGGAGATACCTTCGCTTATGAGCAGGACATCTACTCAGAGAAAAAGTTTACTGTTAAAGGTTCAGCAACCAATCTTGTAATAGAACAAAGCAGGACAGGGTTGTACACACCTACTTACGAATTATACAACCACAACATTATAGGGCTACCTTTCAAAGTCAATAAAATTACGATTGATGATAAAGAATTGATCGATTTTACGTTAGATGAGCGTAACTGTTTACGTTTCAAATCCAATAAGAATTTCACAATTATAAAATTATACAACTAATGGAAGTGCTTGCCCATAGCTTATTCAGTGATTTTGATATCGCATTATTTATTTCAGGCAAGCACTTTCGGTTGTATGAGAAGTTCGGTTCCCATCTGCTCAAGATAGGAAAAACGGAAGGAACTTATTTTTCTGTATGGGCACCAAATGCACAGGAAGTAAGGGTGATCGGCAATTTTAATCATTGGAACAAAAGCGCACACTACCTTAATAAAAGAATTGATGAATCTGGGATCTGGGAAGGCTTTATCGCCGGAGTTGGAAAAGGGGAGGTGTATAAATACGCCGTCAAAGGTTTTAACGGTGATGAGCTGGAAAAAGGCGATCCCTATGCTAAACGCTGGGAACACCCTCCAAAAACTGCTTCGATGGTATGGGATAACGACTATGCCTGGAAGGACAAAGCATGGTTACAAAAACGGCCTAAGCTTAATGCGCTAAACCAACCAATGTCGGTCTATGAAATGCATTTAGGATCCTGGCAACGTGATCCGAATGAACCTAAGCGGGTATTAACTTATAAAGAAATCGCCGTCAGCCTTGTGCCTTATATTCTGGATATGGGTTTTACTCACGTTGAGTTTATGCCAATAATGGAGTATCCTTACTATCCATCCTGGGGATATCAGATCACCGGTTACTTCGCTGCGAGCTCCAGACATGGAACTCCCCAGGAGTTGATGTCCCTTATTGAAGAACTTCACAAGAATAATATTGGCGTGATTATGGATTGGGTGCCTTCCCATTTTCCGGGAGATGCCCATGGATTATACAACTTTGATGGCACTCATTTATATGAGCATGCTGATATGCGTAAAGGTTTCCATCCGGACTGGAAATCTTATATTTTTAATTACGACAGGAATGAGGTTCGCTCTTTTTTGATCAGTAATGCCTTATACTGGTTTGATAAATTCCATGCCGATGGTTTGAGGGTAGATGCTGTAGCGTCTATGCTTTATTTTGACTTCTCAAGAAAGGCCGAAGATGCTGCAACCAACGAGTATGGTGGTCGCGAGAATCTCGGCGCCATATTATTCCTGAAAGATATGAATGAGGCAGTTTACAGCAATTATGAGGGTGTACATACCATTGCAGAAGAGAGTAGTACCTATCCGGGCGTGACTCATCCTGTTCATGCCGGTGGCCTCGGTTTTGGCATGAAATGGATGATGGGTTGGATGAATGACACCTTGAAGTATTTTAAGAATGATCCAATCGCTAGAAAGCACCACCATCATCAGCTGACGTTTAGTATTACGTATGCCTTCAGCGAGAATTTTATGCTTCCCTTTTCGCATGATGAAGTGGTACATGGTAAATCTTCCATGATCTATAAAATGCCTGGAGATGAGTGGCAGAAGTTCGCAAACCTGCGCGTTTTGTATGCTTACATGTTTACTCAACCAGGTAGCAAGCTCCTTTTCATGGGAAATGAATTTGCTCAGACTCACGAGTGGGATTTTAAGAACTCGTTAGACTGGCATCTTTTGCAGCACCCGCCACATTTAGGGATGCAGAATACTGTTAGGGCATTAAATAAACTTTACAAGTCAGAACCAGCACTATACGAGCATAGTTTCTCGCATGAAGGATTCGAGTGGATCAATGCAGATGATGCGCAGCACTCGATTTTTGTTTATCAACGAAAAGGGACAAAGGCTAAGGATACCTTAATTGTTATCTTGAACTTAACTCCTGTGTATAGGCAGGATTATAAGGTTGGATTGCCATTCGAAGCCAAATGGAAAGAGATATTTAATACCGATGCGGAAGAATTCTTCGGCAGCGGTAAAGCTAACAAGGTCGTTTTACTTCCTGAACACGAAGAATGTAGTGGAAGAGAATACTCTATTTCTTTAGATATTCCGCCTTTAGCAGCCATCGTGCTAAAGCAAGCAAGATAGGCAGCTCAACTAAAACGATGAAAGAAGAACATAAGTTTGTTAAACCTTATATCAAATATGTCAGCGTTGCTGCCGTGTTGGTTATCTGCCTCTTAATATGGTCCCCATGGTCGTCAGGTCTTTATGAAAAATATGCCATCAGCAGACAGATGTCGGTAGCAAAGCCAGGTAACGATTCGGAAGTCAATATTTCTAAAGGAGCAAAATATTTTAATAGCCAAAAATACCATAAAGCTAAAAAGGTATTGCAAAGTGAATATATGCTTAACCCGCAAAACTTATTGCTTTCCTATTACTTTGCGATCACGCTCGTTGAAACAGGCAAGGAATATGAGGCTAGAACAATTTTTATGAGTCTTTATAAAGGGGAATCAGCATTTAAATATGATGCAGCTTACTATGTAGCCCTTAGCTTTTTGAAAGAAGACAACAAGCCAGCCACGATAGAATGGTTGCAAAAAGTTCCTCAAGAGACTGCAAATTCTTCAAAAGCAAAGGAGCTGATTGCTAAATTGCAGAGGTAGTAAAAGGTCCTTGATAAGCTGATCTAGTTATAAGTTAACCTAAACGACGAGAATACTGCGTTTTGATCCGAACTTCCTTTGAAATTTAAACCGATCCTTGGGCTTCTGTCCCATTGCGTTAGGAAATCAACTTTAGTTGTTTCTGACCCTGATAGTTCTTTCCATGCCGATGAACCTGTCTTATAAAATACCTTGCAGCTTAGGTCTGGATCAACGCTGAGCTTTAGCGTGACGAGACTTTTTGAAGTAATTGTGCCGCTAGCAAGAACGGATCTTTTATCGCCTTTAACTTCCCAAAATTCAACACTGCTTCCAATTACACCAATGCCTATTGAGGAATTGGCGTCTCCGTAATATACTAGACCTTTTTGTGCAGTATTGTAATTTACAACAGTAGTAACCATTTCAAAATTGGTTGAAACAGGTCGTCTTGTTATTGCAACTCCCGACTTGTTCGTCGCATTGATACTTCCAGAAATCTGTAATCTTCCGTCCACTTGCTTCAGAACAGGACTAGAGTTGCGGAAATCCCATTGCCAGCCTAAAGATGGTTTTTTAGTAGAAAAGTCATCAATTACATCGCTACTAGTCATAGTAACATTACTACCATTTGCTTCTCTAAAAACAGGCCACTCACCCTTAATTGACCAGGTTAACTCTGCCAGCATTCCTTGTCTTCCTGTGTAAACAGTCGTCTTTTTATTATAGGAATGGTACAAATAAAATGTCTTTCCTTCTGGCGTATTAACGAAAGTTCCGTGGCCAGAGCACTTCCAATCGGCATTCTCCTGTAAAATTGGATTCTTATCAAAATCAATGTAAGGCCCCTTGAAATCTTTTGACCTCGCTACCCTCACGTTATAATCACACTGAATTCCACAGCAATTCCCTGCTGAATAAAACAAATAGTAGAAGCCATCTTTCTTAATGATGCTTTGGCCTTCTAGACCAACCTTCTTGTCATCTTTAAATAAAGTGAAGGGCTCACCCACCAGTTTTAAACCGTCTGCGGAAAGTTTGCTCCCTAAAATTTCAATTGGGCGATTGTCGAGTCCATATGCTTTAAAAGTGATGAACAGCTCTCCATTCTCATTGTATACAAACGCATCAATCGCTTCTTTACCATATTCGATAATGACTCCATGGTCTATAAAGCCACGGTCAGGATAGGCAGACGTAGCAACACCGATGTAAGACACATTGTCTTTTTTACGTCTTGCGGTATAATATAAGAAGTAGGTGTTGTTATGAAAGTAGTACTCCGGGGCCCAAAATGATCCTGATGTCCACTCTGGCGCCTTATCAAATACAAAGCCTGTTTGTTTCCAGTCCTTCAGGTTTGTGGAAGTATAAATTGGAAAGTGTGGAGCCCACTCTGATGAAGTTCCTACAGCATAATATTGATTCCCTTTTCTAATTACTGATGGATCGGCAAAGTCTCCTGGTATAACGGCTTTCTGTAACTGACCGGAAACACAAAAAGCACTAGCACACACAACAAAACTAATTAACAAGCAACGACTTAAAAATCTCATTCTTTCTGGGTTAAAAATGGCAAGATAGTAAAAAGTGGATTTAAAGTCATATCACATTACATAAAAGCAGTTTCGTAGAATTAGGATGTAATTTTGTTCCTACGTCTATAACATGGAAACACTTCTTAGCAACACACCATATTCAGTACTTGATCTTGCCACGGTAATTGAGGGCAAAACCCCTGCAGATACATTCAGAAACAGTTTAGACCTTGCGCAGCATGTGGAAGATTGGGGATTTAATAGATATTGGCTGGCAGAGCATCACAACATGATCAGCGTTGCGAGTTCGGCCACGTCTGTCGTAATCGGACATATTGCCGGGGGAACCAAAACTATTAGAGTCGGTTCGGGGGGGATTATGTTGCCAAATCATTCCCCACTAGTCATTGCCGAGCAATTTGGAACGTTGGAATCTCTTTTTCCAGGACGTATCGATCTGGGATTGGGCAGAGCGCCTGGGACAGACCAGGTTACAGCTATCGCGATTAGGGGAGAGCGCTTTAATGCTGCTAATGATTTTCCGAAAGACGTGTTGAAGTTGAAGCAGTACTTTTCAACTGAAAATGCCAAAAGTAGTGTAAGAGCTATTCCGGGCGAAGGCCTTGATATTCCAATCTGGATACTTGGGTCAAGTACTGACAGTGCTCATCTTGCGGCTGCGCTCGGATTACCCTATGCATTTGCCAGTCATTTCGCACCTGCACAGTTTCTGACTGCAATTGATATCTATCGTAAAAACTTTAAACCTTCTGCGCAGCTGGCAGCACCCTATGTGCTTGCTTGTATAAATGTTGTAGCTGCTGATACAGATGCTGAGGCCAATAAGCTGGCGACTTCGTTGTTCCAATTATTCAAGGGCATCGTAACTGGCAAGCGTATGTTATTACAGCCGCCCGTAGATAATATGGAGGATGTTTGGGATGTATATGAAGAGGCGCAGGCCAATCAAATGCTTGCTTGCACTTTTATTGGGAGTAGAGAGACCATTCGAGAAGATCTTCAGAGATTTTTAGAACAGACGCAGGTAAATGAAGTTATGGCTAGTTCTCATATCTACGATCATCAAGCGAAATTAAGATCCTACCAATTACTTTCTGAGGCTTTCAAGGGATAACCTGCCTAAAATTATTTCTTATCTTTTAGTATCGATTCCCGATTTGGTCTAAGTGCGGGGTAGCTTTTCGCTGTCTTTGATAACAATTAAATAATTGATGGCTCACAGAAATCTTTTTTATCACTAAGGCTGTTACAGGTTAATTATTCAAACTGAATCAAAAAATCTTTAAAAGTAATAGTCGAAATCACGTAAGTTTGTGTCAATATGAATACTAAACAAGCGTACAACATTTGGGCGGCTCAATACGATACTAACGACAACAAAACTCGGGATCTTGAAGGCCTTGCCTTAAAATTGTCATTGGCGAGTGTGTCTTTCAATAAGGTACTCGAAATTGGCTGTGGAACGGGTAAAAATACGGAGTGGTTGATAGACAAAGCGGTACAGATTACTGCAGTGGATCTTTCAGACCAAATGCTTGCGAGGGCTAAGGATAAATTCACTTCAAACAAAGTGCAGTTTAAACAGGCTGATATTACCCGTAAATGGAACTTCAAAGATGGTTTATATGATTTGGTCACCTTCAGTCTAATTTTAGAACACATAGAAAATCTGGACTATGTATTCAATGAAGTTGGTAAATCGCTAAACCCTGGTGGTTATGTATATATCGGCGAATTGCATCCTTTTATGCAATACACAGGAACGAAAGCAAGGTTTGATACAGAGGAGGGCAACCAACAAGTAGTAGATTGCTTTAATCATAATGTTTCCGACTTCATCATCGCAGGTATGAAACATGGGCTTCAACTGTTAGCACTGGACGAATATTTTGATGATAATGACAGAAGTCAAATGCCAAGAATTTTAACGATCTTGCTTAAGAAATCTTAGGAAACAATAATGAAACAAGTACTATTTATCGCCTTCATTTTACTAGTCACCTCTCCAGTTCAAAAAGTTATGGCTCAAACCGAAACTAAAAAGCAGGTTACTGTTTTAAATCATATCGCTGTATATGTTGCCGATCTGGCAAAGGCGACAGCATTCTATAAAAGTGTCTTGAATCTGCAGGAGATCCCTGAACCATTTAAAGACAATCGCCACACCTGGTTCACGCTTGGCTCTGCTGGTCAGCTGCATTTAATTCAGGGAGCTAAAGTGGGAAATGAGCACGATAAGAATGAACATTTGTGTTTCAGTGTATCCTCGGTGGAGGATTTCGTTAAAAATCTGGATGCTAAAAAGGTCCATTATGAAGACTGGCCAGGGAAAGCGAGCACCATTACAAACAGAGTTGACGGCGTGAAGCAAATCTATTTTAAAGATCCCGACGGCCACTGGTTGGAAATAAATGATGCAAAATAGTTGGCTAAGCCATTGGTCACTACTAACCGCTTTCTTGATACTAGTGGTCATGCAGGTCATGGAACTTGGTTTCAACCTACATTTGCCCCTGGCGATTTCATTACCACTCTATATGTCTGCCTATCTTTTAGCAGGGTATAATGTGCTACTTCTCGCCTATCGTAAGGCTATCAGATTTGATTTCTTCAATGAATTTTTCCTGATGAGCATTGCTACATTAGGGGCCTTTGCCATTGGCTCTTACAGTGAAGGTGTGGCTGTTATGGTATTTTATTCGATAGGTGAGTGGTTCCAGGATGCAGCGGTCGATAAAGCTAAAAGAAGTATTAAAGCTTTACTAGACATCAGACCAGATTCTGTTACCGTGATCCGGGACGGCAAAACAACAAATATTGCCCCGGCTGATGTTAATCTGGAAGAAATTATTGAAATTAAACCCGGAGAGAAAGTCGCATTAGATGGGATACTTTATTCAAATGAAGCTACCTTCAATACTGCCGCCTTGACTGGCGAAAGCAAGCCTGATACCAAATCAAAAGGCGATGCAGTGTATGCTGGTATGATTAATCTACATCAGCTTGCAGAAGTTCAGGTGAAGTCACTATTTAAGGACAGTAAGCTTAGTAAGATATTGGAGATGGTTCAGGATGCAACCGCCAGAAAATCACAGACTCAATTGTTTTTATCCCGTTTCGCCAAAATATACACACCCATTGTCTTCTTGCTTGCCATTTTAGTGATTGTTATTCCAAATTTCTTTGTGACGGATTATAGCTTTAAGGAATGGCTATACAGAGGCTTAGTATTCCTGGTGATCAGCTGTCCTTGTGCGTTAGTCGTTTCTATTCCCCTGGGATACTTTGGAGGCATTGGGCTGGCTTCAAAGAATGGAATTCTCTTCAAAGGTTCCAACTTTCTGGACGTGATGACGAAAGTAGACACCATCGTCATGGACAAAACAGGCACCCTGACTAAAGGCGTATTCAAAGTTCAGGATGTAGTGGTTAAAGGTTATTCCGAAGGGGAATTGATCAAATTTGTAGCGGCTCTGGAAAGCAAGTCTACGCATCCGATAGCGGTAGCCATATTGAGCTATGCTGAAGAAAAAGGTATTGATTTTGAATTGGACGTGAAAGATTTTGAAGAGGTAGCTGGGCATGGATTAAAAGCGAGTATTTTAGGAAAAGCAGTTCTTGCCGGGAATGCAAACCTGTTAAAAAAATTTAATATCTCTTATGATGAGCAGACCGAAAGCATCGAGGATACTGTCGTGATGGTTGCAATAAACGGAAGCTATGCGGGATGTTTAAGTATCGCCGATGAGGTTAAAGAAGATGCACGCGAAGCAATTAAGACAATGCATTCATTGGGACTTAAAACTGTCATGCTAAGCGGGGATAAGCAGAGTGTGGTGAGTAAAGTAGCAACTTTTCTAGGAATAGACCAGGCATTCGGGGGATTGTTGCCAGAACACAAAGTAGAAAAGGTAGAAGACTTGAAACAGCAGGGCCGCATAATTGCCTTTGTTGGTGATGGTGTGAATGATGCACCAGTAGTTGCCCTGGCCGATGCAGGTATTGCTATGGGTGGCTTAGGTAGCGATGCGACAATAGAGACTGCTGATATTGTTATTCAAAATGACCAGCCTGGAAAGATCATCACTGCCATAAAAATTGGTAAAATAACAAAAAGTATTGTTTGGCAGAACATTGCCTTCGCAATGACAGTGAAAATCGTCGTTCTGGTCCTCGGTGCTAGCGGTATAGCGACACTGTGGGAAGCTGTAATTGCGGATGTAGGCGTAGCGTTGCTGGCGATACTTAACGCAGTGCGTATCCAGCATAAAAAGGTTTAGCATATCCCACAATCCTTACTTCGTAGGTAAACCTCTGTTCTTCAACATCGGCGTAATATCTGGGGCATGACCTCTAAAATCTTTAAACATCTTTCCATAGTCCTCCGTATTACCTCTCGATAAAATCATATTTCTAAACCGCTGCCCGTTAGCTCTGCTCAAGCCACCGTTCTCTTCGAACCAGGAATATGCGTCATTGTCCAGCATTTCTGTCCATAAATAGGCGTAATACCCTGCGGCATAGCCATTCGCCCAGATGTGTAAGAAATAACTTGACCTGTATCTTGGCGGAACATACGACAAAGCCAAACCAGTTTTATTTAGTGCCGCCATTTCAAATTTGTCTACGTCTTGCAATGTGTCATCTGCGGTAAGCTTATGCCACTGCATATCCAATGCTGCTGCAGCAAGGGTTTCCGTAAGTGAATATCCCTGGTTAAATGCAGATGCCTTTTTTATTTTGTCAACCAAAGCTTGCGGCATCAATTCCCCGCTCTTATAATGCTTTGCATAGTTTTTAAAAATCACTGGATCCATTGCCCAGTGCTCGTTAAACTGCGAAGGAAATTCAACAAAATCTCTCGCCACACTTGTTCCCGAGAGACTAGGATACTTCTGACTTGCAAAGAAACCATGCAAGGCATGTCCAAATTCATGAAACATCGTCGTCACATCATCGAAACTAATGAGTGCAGGCTCACCCTTCTGAGGTTTTGTGAAGTTGCAAACATTATAAATTACTGGCTTCGTGCCAAGCAATCCAGACTGCCCTACCAGATTACTCATCCAGGCACCACCAGATTTATTATCTCTTTTGAAATAGTCACAATAAAAAAGGCCGATTGCGGTTCCATTTTCTTCGAACAACTCAAATACCTTAACATCTTCCTGATAAACTGGAAGGTCAGTGCGCTCTTTAAAGGTTATTCCGTAAAGTTTTGTTGCAGCATAAAACACACCATTCTTCAATACGTTGTTTAACTCGAAATAGGGCTTAATCTGATTTTCATCAAGGTCATATTTCTCTTTGCGAACTTGCTCTGCATAGTGATCCCAATCATAAGCTGTAAGTTTAAAGCCGCCTTTCTGGCGGTCAATTACTGATTGAATATCAGTAGCTTCTGCGTTTGCTCGGGCTGTTGCAGAAGGCACTAATTTAGTGAAGAAAGTTTCTACAACGGTAGGACTTTTAGCCATTTGGTCTTGAAGTTTCCAGGTCGCATAGTTAGCGAAGCCCATTAGTTTCGCTTTCTGGGTTCTGATTCTTGCTATCTCAGAAATTGTTTTACGGGTGTCATTTGCATCGCCTTTTTCTGCGCGGTTAAACGAAGCCTCAAACAATTTCTGTCTCGTAGTACGGTTAGAGAGACCTTGCAACATAGGCTGTTGCGTAGTATTTTGAAGCTTCAAGATCCATTTACCATTTTGTTTGTTGTCTTTGCCGGCTTGTGCCGCTGCACTAACGTCGCCATCAGACAACCCTGCGAGTTCAGATTTATCTGCAATCACAACTGATCCGGCTTTTGCTGCTGCCAGCAATTGATTAGAAAATTTGGCGCTTAGGGACGCTTCTTGCTCATTTAGCTTTTTAAGACTGCTCTTATCTGAATCACCTAGTTTAGCACCAGCTAGTTCGAAAGTCTGATAATAATATTCAATTAATTTTGTGGACTCGGGGTCTAGTTTCAAGGTAGTCCTTTTATTATAGATATCTGCTATTCGCTTAAAAAGTTGCGTATTTAGATAGATTGCATCCTGATGTGCAGCGAGTTTTGGTGCAATCTCTTCCTGAAGTTTCTGCAAACTATCGTTGGTATTGGCACCTGTCAGCGTATTAAAAACATTATTAACACGATTTAGAAGTTCGCCGGATCTCTCTATTGCTACTAACGTATTCTCAAATGAAGGCATATCAGGATTCGATGCAATTTTCTCAATTTCAAACAAATGGGCATTCATTCCTGCTTCGAATGCGGGCTTGAAATCACTGTCCTTAATTTTATCGAATGGTGGAGTTTGATATGGGAGCTCACTTTTGACTAATAATGCGTTCCCTGATGAGTCTGATGTATGAGAGGACGAATTTTTGCCGCTATCTTTACAAGCGGCAAAAATTGTAAGCATTGCCAAAAGCGGCAACTTATGAGCTGTTTTCATGAATATTAGTTTTCTCAAACTAATATACGAAAATCATTAGCTCTTTATGTTATTTGAACTCTGAGATGTCGACTACTTTATCACTATTTCCCCCGATTTTTTTAAGAAAGGCAATGTTGTTTTCAATGACCCATTTAAAGTTATTAGCTATATAAATCGCTGCAAGCTCTGAAGTAGTACTCTTGTCTGCAGGTAAAACATGCGTATTCGCCTGATTAGTAGCATAATGAATTTGATACAACGAATTAGAAGTCAAGAAAACAAGTGTTTGCTTATCCTGTGAAAGGTTGAAATACATGCCTTGAATTCGTTCCTCTGGGTTTTGTCTCTTAAGTACATAAGCTTTAGCATTCACGTTGGTAATAAAGAAATCATTGTTAACAACAAATCCTGTTTTACCAACCTTCATCAGGCCTTGTGTATATTCTTTGTCTTTAGCACCGGTGGACGGGCGTGAAAGGCTGATGACATCAATTTTATTTTCATTTAAATTGATGAGGTAAATTGGTGCAATTTCACCTTCTTTACCCGCAACCTGTGCAAGTATAGTAGTTTTCTGAGTATTCACATATTGAGCGAACGTGAATTTGTCAGTTTTTGCAGCAGGATCAGAAGGGCTGTTTTGGATAAAAATAGTAGTATCCCTAAACTTTATGTTGAACTCACCTGTAGCGTTTTTATCATCTTTTATTCGATCCTCTGTACCATATTTCATAATAAACAGCGCATCTCCTTCCTGGTAAGAATTGAAACGTTCCGTCTCGGTAAGGACTCTTGGGACAATTACTGATTCATGTTTGCTGCAGCTAAAAAGGAAGACAGATAGGATTAATGCATAGAATAGATTTTTCATTTGAGTTTATATTTGATTAAGGGTTAATATTAAAGTAAATCTAATTTTTACCAAAGTTAAATGATGTGCCGACATATCCAAATGTAAAAGTAAGCGTATTAATTTGTTACAAGTGGGTTTTTATCTTCCATTAGAAAGCTCAACCCTGGTCGTTTCGATTTCCAAACATAGTTTTCCTGGATGTACATATACAACCCCGGTTTTGTAGGATCAATCCTAAAAGGAACATTGATTGACTCATCGTTCTCATAATTCACTTGATATAGCGAAGAATCTCTCATGAAAACGAGCGTTCCCTTGTCAGGGGATTTTAGTAAATACTGTCCTTGAATTCTTTCATCCTGATGTTCCCTTTTTAAGAAGTAAACTTGGGAATTAACCGGGTTGATTAAAAAATCGTTGTTTAAAAGATAGCCTTCGCTACCGAGATGAATTAATCCAATGTAATTCAAATTCCCTTCTTGAGCTGTCGGCCGTCTTAATTCTGTCACGCATAGTTTATGATTTTTTAGTGATATCAGGTAAAATTTAGCCTTGTAACCAAAATTATCTGCAATTTGGACAAGCAATGATGTTTTCTGAGTATTCATAAACTTCCCGCGAATAAACTTTTCATTCGAATAGTCAGGGTCCGCTTTATTTGTCTGAATTCTTACAACGGTATCACCGAACTTTACATCATACCACACCTTTGGATTTGCGCCAAGTGTTTTGCCTACTTTCTCTTGATGAACATTGAAAGTGATCGCGCTGTCGATCTCTGATGGATACTCATTAAAGCTTTCACCTGGATTGATGACATGAGAAAGATACACTTTCTCGATGGCCTCCTTTTTTGTGCAACTCCCTACAATAAGTGTCAGTGCAATCATGGTTAAAAGCTTTCTCATAACAACTCAAATTACAGATAATTATTTCACTGGAATTTCTCCAATATACTCGTTAGTGGAAGAAATCTTAAATGTTTCTGAATAAAAGCTTAAGTAACAATGAACGGTGTGGCCACTTACACCACCCTTAATTGCTAGTGTCACTGATTTGTCAGAGCGTGTACCAATTTGGTCATAGATGTGAAATTCCTCTGTTCCGACACAATACATAATTACTTGCACTTTATCACCCGCGGCACTCATATTAGAAAATGGCCTGTTCTTCCAGCAAACTGTCAACTGACTGGTTTCTTTAGATAATGCTTTAAAACCCCATGATCCAAGCAGCTCGCCTTTTGCAAAAACAAGGGCTGGGAAATCAACTTCAAACTCAGGGTATGATCCTGCTACGGCATGTGTCATATTGTAAGACAGCGCCGCGTTCATTTCAGTGTACTTGGTGTGATTTTGAAAGCACTTTTCTACTGTACTGGCAATACCCAACAGGAATCCTCTGAATAACGTCAGTTTGGAGGTTTGCGCATGCTGGAGATCCGTTCTTGGTTTTGTTTGCAATTTCGGCAATCCTCGTAAATAATCGATACCTCGCCAGTGCGCGCCAACAACTGCACCTACTTTTCCTGACACACCGCCAAGAATTCCTTTTTTAATCTTTCCCATGATTTTGACTTTTTAAATTGTGATTTAAATTATTTTTTTACAAGATACCTATTTAATCTAAATTATAATGTTATATGTTTTTAGCTATAGGTTCGATGCAAATAGCAGCTGAACTTAGGCACTAGTGCAGGCCAGTGCTCACATAAAACACACCTAGCACACACTTTGCTCACAAAAAGGTACCTGTTTGTGGCTTTGGTGTGAACAAAGTGTGAACAATGACTGAACGGGCATTAACGCGCACTGCCATCTATACCCTTGCCTTACAAGATATTCATTGATTGGTGCAGATAAAGGGTAACTCAACAAATATTCGTATTTTTATAGAATGATTACTAAAGACCAGCTTACGAAGGAGCAACAAGAGTTTTTTAAAAAACACAAAGTCTCTTACGAGCTATTATATGATGCAAAAGGCATGGGGATGTCTGATGAATTAAAAGCCGATATGTCTGAATTAGACGCGGTTATTGCCGTCAACACAGAGGAGTGCGAAAATGACTCAACACACCATCTTAGGACCATCGCTGGTTTTTGTCCGCAGTGCGATCCCAGTAAAGTGGCAGCAGCACTAGTGGAACATAAAGTCGGTTTCGTATACATTGCCGGATCTTTGAAAGGAAAATTGATCAAAGTTGGGTGTACAGGTGATACCAAAGGTCGTGTAAATGACTTAAATACAGCTTTAACAAAACATGCCAATTACGACGATTGGGTGATTTTGTATGAAGCAAAAACATTAAAAATAGGTAAAGTGGAGCGTACAATACACTCAGAACTCCACAATTATAAAACTAGTAGACAACATACTAAGGCAGGCAAATTGCAGAACGCGCACGACATTTATCAATGTTCATACAACAAGGCGAGAAATGTAATTACCCAGCTTCAAGATGACGTAAAGGTTGCGTTTACTCAGGTTAAAGAAAAAACGCAAGTTAGCGAAGGTTATCAGTTTGCAAACCTGCGGACTAGTTAATAGGAAGAACAACAAAAATTAGTTGTGAATTATTTTAGCTAATTTTAGCTAAAATAATTTTGCTATGAAATTGAGAATTACCAGACTTGCAATTTTGCTGATTGTGATCTGTAACGTCGGGTGTGATCAAATTTCTAAAAACATCGTTAGAAAAGAGGTGGGCTATTATGAGAATATAAAAGTTTTTACCGATAATATCACACTGACAAAGGTGGAGAACACTGGTGCTTTCTTAAGTATGGGGAGCGTTCTCCCACAGTTCCTGAAATTTGCCCTATTAATTATTCTTCCGGCTATCGTGTTGTTAACGGGACTGTATTTTATTCTGACCAAAGCAAGACTTTCCAGGCTGACCATCATCGGTGCTGCATTTGTAATAGGGGGTGGCATTGGAAACCTTTACGATAGAATTATGTTCGGCTCCGTTACAGATTTCCTGCACATTGATTTTGTTATTTTTCAAACCGGCGTCTTCAATCTTGCCGATGTATCGATCATGGTTGGAATGGGGATGATTATAGCTGCCGCTTATGCCAATAGGCGAATAGTGGTCGCTGACCATTAAATTTTCGACTTATATTGGATGAAGGGATAACTTCAATAAAAGAAAAGGGATGTGTCGTATCCACGAACATCCCTTTAGCTAACCAATTATAAACTCGTATGAACGAATTTTATTTTAAGTTTCCGTAGTACTCAACAAATTTCGCCAGAGCTGATGAATAGCCCCACTCGTTGTCATACCATGAAACAACTTTAACGAAGTGATCATTCAATGCGATACCTGCATTAGCGTCAAAAATTGAAGCATGATCATCTCCGATGAAGTCAGACGAAACAACTTCGTCTTCAGTATATCCTAAAACACCTTTCAAAGCGCCTTCAGAAGCAGCTTTCATAGCATCTTTAATTTGTTGGTAAGTTGCTGGTCTTTCTAAACGTACAGTTAAATCTACTACTGATACGTCTGCTACCGGTACACGGAAAGCCATACCTGTTAATTTTCCTTTTAATTCAGGAATAACTTTAGTAACCGCTTTTGCAGCACCTGTTGCAGAAGGAATGATGTTGGAGAAACCACCACGACCACCTCTCCAGTCTTTTGCAGACGGGCCATCAACAGTTTTTTGCGTTGCAGTTACCGCATGAACTGTACTCATTAAGCCCTCAGCGATACCCCAGTTGTCATTCAAAACTTTAGCGATTGGAGCTAAACAGTTTGTAGTACATGACGCATTAGAAACAATAGTTTGATCAGCAGTTAATTTATCATGGTTAACTCCCATTACGTAGGTAGGAATTGAATCGTCTTTAGCAGGAGCTGACAATACAACTCTCTTTGCACCCGCAGTAATGTGTTTTTGAGCATCAACCTCAGTTAAAAATAAACCTGTTGACTCAATAACTGTTTCTACACCAACTTCATCCCATTTGAGGTTTGCAGGATCTCTTTCCGCAGTAATACGTATTGTTTTACCATTAACAACTAGGTTGCCGTTTTCAACAGTTATTGTACCGTCAAAACGACCGTGAGTAGTGTCATATTTCAACATATACGCCATGTAATCCGGCTCAATTAAATCATTGATTGCAACGACATCTAATCCTCTTTTTAAAGCAGCTCTAAATACCAGTCTGCCGATACGGCCAAAGCCGTTTATTCCAATTTTGCTCATTTTGTTAATTTGAATAGTAGTTTAATAGATTGTATATGGGTTCTTTAGTAATCGAAGTAATTTCCAATCCGTGCTTGCCTGCCATTGCTCGAAGCTCATCTTGAAAGTTCCCGGCCACAATGCCTACAAAATGTATTGCGTTGCCAGGATGTAATTTTAACGTTGGTAAAAGATAGGTCTTGAAATAATTATTAAATGCTTTATCTAAGATAGCGGCTATGTAAGGGTGATTGCGATGCTCTAGATAGAAGTCAAAAAATGAACTCAAGAACTGTTGAACCATCGGCTTCTTATATATTCTATCCAAAACTTGTGGCCTGTCAAGATTATATTTCGAAGCAAACTCCGTTTGCAGTTCTTTAGGTAATTTCCCTTGTATAAATCTTTTAAGGACAATTTTACCTAAGTAATTTGCAGATCCTTCATCGCCTAGAACAAAGCCAAGTCCGAAGTTGTTCCTTTCTAATTTTTTTCCGTCAAAATACGAGCAATTTGAACCGCTTCCTAAAATACCTACGATACCACTAGCATTATAGCAAGCAGAGATCGCAGCTCCATAAAGGTCATCCCTCACTTTGATCTTGCTGTTCTTGAAAAATAAGCTAAGGGTTTCGGCCAATTCTGCTCTGCGCTCTTTTGAGGAAGCACCTGCAGCAAAGACATAAATCTTTTTGATGCTCTCAGCGTGATTTATCAGCGTTGCTTTTTTATTGAGGAATTGAAGAATTGCTTTTTGATCATTGAAGCACGGATTGATACCGGGCATAGTACAGTCAGCGATGGTTTTTCCATCTCTGGCGATCTTCCAGAAAGCCGTTTTAGAACCGCTGTATACTACTGCTATCATTAATGTTATATCGACAATACTTTTGTCATTTCTAATAAGTCACTTTCCAGTTTAAAGAAGTGCCTTGTCAATGCTTCTTCAATGCTTGTAGTAACAATTTCATTGCCCCTTAAACCAACCATTTGCATGGTATTTCCTTTAAGCATTTCATTCACAGCCGCAAAACCAAGTCTGCTTCCCAATATTCTATCAAAGCTGCTTGGACTACCGCCTCTTTGAAGGTGACCTAATATAGTCACTTTTGTATCATAGTGATTAAAGCGTTCTTTAACCTTTTTTGCAATGTCATATGCTCCGCCAAACTTATTTCCTTCAGATACAATCACTATACTTGAAGATTTCTTAGTAGAGGCTCCTGTTTCCAACTGAACAATTAGTTCATCCAGACTGGTCTCTTTTTCTGGTAGCAAAATTGCTTCCGCTCCGCTTGCTATACCACTTCTTAAGGCAATGCAACCGGAGTCCCTACCCATAACCTCTATGAAAAACAACCTGTCGTGCGAGTCGGCCGTGTCTCTGATCTTGTCTATTGCTTCAATAACAGTATTGATCGCTGTGTCGTATCCAAGCGTGAAGTCTGATCCATATAGGTCATTGTCAATTGTACCTGGAACACCCATTACCCTTACTCCAAACTTTTCGCCGAAGCGTTGAGCACCTGTAAATGTACCATCGCCCCCAATTACAACCAAACCATCAATATCTCGTGATTGTAAATTCTTAAATGCAATTTCCATCCCTTCTTCTGTTTTAAACTCTAAACAGCGGGCAGTTTTAAGAATGGTACCACCCATATGTATTGTGTTACTAACGGATCTCGCGTCCATCGGGATAATATTGTTATTTATCAATCCCTGATATCCTTGCAAAACCCCAAACATATTCACTCCGTTATATATCCCAGTACGAACTACTGCTCTAATGCAGGCATTCATTCCGGGAGCATCGCCACCTGAAGTGAGTACAGCAATATTTTTAATATTTGGCTTCATAATATATACGAATATAAGGTGTAATATTTACACTAAGTAATTTTTGATGTATTTTTTTTGTAATGAGCGGGCAAGTATATTTAAATGGTTTTATATTCCTATTTTGCAAATCTTATTCTTTGTCTCAATTTACCAGAATCAGGCTATATTTGTAAGACTGGGAGATGCGTGCGGTGGAAAATTAATGAATCTTAAATATTAAATATTTTGAACGAAGTTTTACCAAAGTTTGATTCCACTTTCTCCATTGACTGTGTTGTTTTCGGGTTTGATGAAGGAGAATTGAAAATTCTACTAATTGAAAGAAATGAAGAGCCTTTTAAAGATTGGTGGGCTTTGCCGGGAAATATCGTTGGTGAAAACGAGAGTTTGGATCAATCCGCTGGAAGGATCTTAAATGAGCTTACCGGTTTAAGCAACATCTATATGGAGCAGTATTATACCTTTGGTGATGTTAACCGTCACCCGCAGGGAAGAGTAGTCAGCATTGCTTATTACGCTCTGCTTAGACTTGGAGGAGATAAGGCCGTAAAACCGATTAGTACTTATGCTAAAAAGGCAAATTGGATAGATGTGAAAGATTTGCCTAAACTTGCTTTTGACCATAAGAAGATCTTTGAAACGGGACTTGAAAAAATCAAAAGAAGAATCAAGCATCAGCCTATAGCTTTCGAACTATTGCCTGAGAAATTCACACTTACGCAGCTGCAAAATGTTTATGAGGTAATTGGAGATAAGAAGCTTGATAAAAGAAATTTTAGAAAGAAAATGCTAAGTTTTGGCATCCTCAAAGATTTGGAAGAAAAGCAGCAAGGGGTGTCTTTTCGGGCGGCAACACTTTACAAGTTTGATAAAAGGAAATATGCCAAGTTGTTTGGTAAGGAAATATCTTTCTAAACTCTTATTGAAATGCACAAATAAAAAAGCCCCACATGGGGCTTTTTTATTTTATTTCTTTGATGTGTGCAGGTGGTAATTTACCAGGTCATCTATAGGAGAGCGGATGATCTTACCGATACCCATCTCATATTTATCAGCCACAACGCTTAAGATATCTCTGAAGCTATAGCCCACAGAACCTACACAGTTTAACTTGTAGTCTTTGTAATTTGGATAGTGGATAACCAAATTTTCGAAGAATGCTGTAAATGCATACTCAATAGTCGAATAAGTGTAGTCTTCATAACTGTCTTTGAAATCGTATAAGAACTTACTGAAACCTGCACAGAAACGATTAGGAAGTGGTTTATTGTAAATGTTGTCGAATATGTCTTCGTTGGTTAGTGCAAAATTATCGTAGAAACTCTCTCTTAGTCCTTTAGGCATATATCCTTTCATATAGTCAGAAAGAATCCTTTTTCCAATATAACAGCCGCTTCCTTCATCACCCAGGAAATAGCCTAACGAATCGATATTCAGGCTTATCTCTGTGCCGTCATATAAACAACTATTAGTACCCGTACCCAAAATCGCGGCAAAGCCTGGCTCGTCACCAAGTAGCGCACGACAAGATGCTAAAAGGTCATGTCCGATTTTAACTTCTGCGTTAGTAAAAACTCGTTTCATCGCATCGTAAACGATTTTACGTTTTGCATCTGTAGAACACCCTGCGCCATAATAATGAACTTCAGTTAGTTTTTCTTTTTCAAGATGATCTGGTAAAGAGTTATTTAATGATTCAACAATATATTCTTCACTCGAAAAGTATGGGTTGTATCCCTCTGTGTTAAATAAAATTTTTCTGCCCGCCTCGTTAATTAAACACCAATTTGTTTTGGTAGAGCCACCGTCTGCAATAACTATCATCTTACTGAGATTTAGGAATAAAAGTCAATAATCCTACTGCCTGAACATGGTTTTCTTTCATAAATTTTGTCATTTAGTTTTGGTTGTTTTAAGTTTTTCTACGTTTAATTGTGTTTAAAGGGCACTTTTTAACGCATTGCTCGTCGTTTTGGTGTTACCATATTGTTAAATAAACACTAAGCTAAAATACGTTTGTTATTTTAATATCCAAATTTAAAATTGTCTCTTTCCTTTTACACAAACAAAAAGCGGGAGTTATTGCATCCTGAGCACAAAAAAGGAACAGATTCGCTCTCTTTTATTTTTTCTGTGTTACCTGTTTGAAACAAAAAAAATGAATATTTGTGTTTAGCAATAATTTATGGCCTTAATAGTTGATTTTAGAAGTGATACAGTAACAAAGCCTACACAGGGTATGCTTGATGCGATGATGACGGCGAAAGTTGGTGATGATGTGTTCGGAGAGGATGAAACAGTGAATGCACTGGAGGCTAAGCTTTCCGGAATCTTCAATATGGAAGCTGGTTTGTTCTGCCCTTCTGGGACTATGACCAACCAGATAGCTATTAAGTGCTTTACCCAGCCGATGGATGAGGTAATATGTGATCAGACTGCACATGTTTACCGTTATGAAGGTGGTGGAATTGCTTACCATTCAATGGCATCGGTTCGTTTATTAAATGGCCAGAGAGGAATTTTAACACCAGAACTTATTGAACCTGAAATTAATGAATACAATATTCACTATCCTAGTTCAACATTAGTTGTACTGGAGAATACGGTTAATAAAGGTGGTGGATCCTGTTATAGTTTATCTCAGATCGAACCGATCCATACACTTTGTAATGTAAAGGGATTAAAGCTTCATTTAGATGGGGCAAGGATTTTCAATGCGCTTACAGCAACAGGAGACAGTGCAAAAAACTATGGTAGGTACTTTGACGGCATTTCTGTCTGCTTATCGAAAGGCCTCGGAGCCCCCATTGGTTCTGTATTGCTTGGTTCCAAAGAAACTATAAGAAGGGCTATCAAAATAAGAAAGGCTTTTGGTGGTGGGATGAGGCAGGCGGGGTATCTTGCAGCAGCAGGTATTTATGCGTTGGACAATCATATTGACCGACTTGTAATAGACCATCAGCACGCGGCAATACTTGCTGATGCTTTAAGCAAGGCCAGTTACGTGGCGTCGGTAATGCCTGTTCAAACAAATATTGTAATTTTTCAAGTAGCTTCTTCTCACTCTGCCGAAGTGGTTGTTACATTAATGGCTTCTAAAGGAATTGCCTGTAGCATCACAGGCAAAAATACCATCCGGATGGTAACTCATCTGGGCATCGATGCTGGAATGATTGATTTTACGCTAGAAAACATTAAGAATCTCTAATGAGAAAGATCCTGATAGCTAACCGCGGTGAAATAGCACTGAGAATTATGCGGTCTGCACGAGAAATGGGAATCAAAACAGTTGCTGTTTATTCTGATGCCGATAGGGCGGCCTTGCATGTTAGGTATGCTGATGAAGCCGTTTACATCGGACTAGCGCCATCAAATCAATCCTACTTAGTTGGGGAAAAGATAATTGAAGCCTGTAAACTCACTGGTGCTGAGGCAATCCATCCAGGTTACGGCTTTCTTTCTGAAAACGCGAATTTTGCGAGAATGGTCAAAGAAGCTGGCTTAATACTTATTGGGCCAACGCCAGAGGCCATGGAAATAATGGGCAATAAACTTTCTGCAAAAGCGGCAGCTTTAAAATACAATATCCCGATGGTTCCGGGGACAGAAGAAGCCATTACCGATGTTGCCGAAGCAAAACGCAGGGCAGTGGAGGTTGGCTTTCCTATACTGATTAAAGCTGCAGCTGGTGGAGGAGGTAAGGGGATGCGTATTGTAAATACCATAGGAGATTTTGAGGAGCAGATGCAATTAGCTGTCAGTGAAGCAGTTTCTGCTTTTGGAGATGGTGCTGTTTTTATTGAACGTTTCGTATCATCCCCCAGGCATATAGAGATCCAGGTTTTGGGAGATACACATGGAAATATTGTACACCTGTTTGAAAGAGAGTGCTCTATTCAGAGAAGACATCAAAAAGTAGTTGAAGAGGCGCCATCAAGCATACTTACTCAAGAAATGCGATCCCGGATGGGCAAATGTGCAGTTGATGTGGCAAGAGCTGTCAACTATATAGGTGCTGGAACTGTAGAATTTATTCTGGATGAGAATCTTGATTTCTTCTTTCTTGAAATGAATACCAGACTTCAGGTAGAGCACCCGGTAACTGAAATGATTACAGGACTGGATCTGGTTAAAGAGCAAATTAGAATTGCACGTGGAGAACCATTGAATTACACACAGGAGGAACTAAAGATTAGTGGCCATGCCATTGAGTTGCGTATATACGCAGAAGATCCAGACAATAATTTTTTACCCGACATCGGTACTTTAGAAACTTATATCACACCCAAGGGTAACGGAGTAAGAGTAGATGATGGCTTTGAACAGGGGATGGAAATTCCAATTTATTACGATCCGATGATTGCCAAATTAATAGTATTTGGTAGCGACCGTGCCGAGGCAATTGAAAGAATGATCAGGGCAATTGATGAATATGACATTACCGGTATTAAAACGACTTTAAACTTTGGGAAATTTGTAATGCAACACGACGCTTTTAGGAGTGGAAACTTTGATACACATTTTGTAGGTAAGTATTTTAACATTGAAAGTTTGATTCATGATGATCAGGATGAAGCTTTTATCGCCGCACTAGTAGGTGTAATGGCTTTTAAAGCTCCTGAAATTGATGGTACTGCCGCTAAGCTCCTGGCGGATAATAATTGGAGAAAGAATAGGTTGAAGTTTTAAAGCATATGTTTACAGGAATAATAGAAACGTTAGGGGAAATATTAGCAATCAATTATGAGGGTAGTAATGTTCATTTTACTATCAAATCTTCAATTAGCAATGAATTGAAGATCGATCAAAGTGTCGCCCATAATGGAGTATGCCTTACTGTAGTCGCTTTAGAAAGCAACAGTCACATGGTAACTGCGATTGAAGAAACCTTGAGAAAGACAAGCCTTAACAATCTGACGCTGGGTAGTAAAATTAATTTGGAGCGCTGCATGCAAATGAATGGCCGTTTAGATGGCCATATCGTTCAAGGTCATGTAGATCAGACAGCTCTTTGTATAAAAAGGGAAGAACTTGACGGCAGTTGGGAATACAGGTTTAAGTATGATCGCAATCAGGGTAATGTGACAGTGGAAAAGGGCTCTGTGTGCGTGAATGGGATTAGCTTAACGGTGGTTGCTTCCGAAGATGATGAGTTTTCTGTATTTATTATTCCTTATACCTTCGCGCACACTAATCTTCAGGAAGTCTGTGTTAATGATTCTGTTAACATTGAGTTCGATATTATTGGAAAGTATGTAGCTAAGCTGGTTAAGAGCTAACTACTTTTTTAATTCGATAACCTTGTTTTTTATGAAAGTAATCAGTTTGGGCTGCTCTTTCTCATTTATGGTCTTTAAATACTGTTCATAATAGCTGATGGCGTTCTTCTTATCGTTCAGCCTAGTCTCATATACCAATGCTATATTATATAGTAAACTACCGTTATTTTCAAATAACAAACCACGCTTGTAGGCTACGTTTGCCTCCTCGTTTTTATTGACCTCTTCAAATGAATCACCAAGAAGACCATAATAGGAAGCAATCTTAGTAGAAATTCCTTCTGTTATGGCTTTTTCGAAATAGGGGGCAGCATTCTTATAATCTTTGATCCCTCGGTAGCTTAGACCGATATTATAATACAGACCTTCATTATCGAACGATTTATCTCTTATTATTAGAAAATATTTCAAAGCATTGCGATAATCAAGTTTTAGAAAATATGACTTAGCTAAGTTATTGAGTACAAAAGTGGAGCTATCTCCAAAGCTTAGGAGCTTAAATCCCGTTTCAATCGATTCGTCATATTTTTTACTTGCCATACTAATAGGCATTTTCATTTTGAGCAATTGAAGATTGGTACTATCGGCGGCAAGGGCGGGCTGTAAGATCTTGCTTGCTTCGCCAAAAAAGTTCATTTTAAAATAGATCTCGCATAGGCTGAAAGCAACATCCGCATCGGTAGGGTTAAGCGTGTTTGCCTTTCGTAAGTATTTTATTCTTTCAGTATTGATATCGTCTTTATTTAAGCTTGCCAGTTGCTTATACACGTTGAAGTTTGTGCTGTCTAATTTTAGTATCTCCTCGTAATATCCCTTGGCCTTTTCATCTATGCCTCTTCTAATGCTGATATTGGCGAGGCTAAATAGTGTTGAAAGATTTGTCGGTTGCTGAGTATATAATTTTAAATAGCTTTTCTCGGCATCAGCAAGCTTACCAGCCATTAAGCTGGCATACGCAAATTGCGACAGTTCTTTTGGGTCTTGAGTATCCTCCATGAAAACCGTCTGCAGATAGGCTGCCGCCTCGCTATATCGCTGAGTCTGATAAAATTCTAAAAGTTTATCATTATCCACAATACTTTGAGCCTGAAGCCCAACTGTCTGGAAAATAATAATGACGAATATTAATATTAAACACTTCTTCATAAGGTTGCATTTACAAATAACTAAAGTATTAGTTATTTATTAGTTATCCAAATCTGGCTTTTCAGTTCTGCTAATCTATCATATTTTTAACCAGATTACTACTTGCGTACTTCAATTTTGGCAAGGTAATTGGTTGATTCAATACATAATTAAGATATTAATTTACCTAGAGCACTAATATGGATACTTTAAAAAAGTTTGAATTGATGGAAAAAATTGTAAGAGAATTAGAAGACTTACAACATTCACAACAGGCAATTATACAGAAGATTGGGAAGATTGAAGTAGACAATATAGAACTAAGCGATAAAAAACTAGACCAAGACCTGCCCGACATGCACCAAAGAGTTGCAGACAATCTGGACACCATAAAAAGTATTTTGGATTATTTTGCAGAAAAGACAACTAATTTTGGGTCTAAAAATAATGTCGACGCTTTGAAAGAACAACAGGCGATCGACGGCGTAACTGGAGGATAGTTCAAATCCTACTATACAAGGGCCAGGCAATATCGTTCTGGCTCTTTCTATCTTTTAATTTTTGGATTCATCCACGGGTAGATGTAAGCAAATTTTAGTTCCCATGCTAATTTCACTTCTTACAGAAATTTTTCCATCATTGCGTTCCATAAACTCTTTACAAACAACCATTCCAAGTCCAGTGCCTTTTTCATCCTTTGTGCCCCTTCTTGATTTATTCTCTCCGCTGAAGAGGCTTTCAAGTACTATTTTCTCCATTCCTGTTCCATTGTCCTCAATACAGAGTTTTATAAAGTGTTCTTTAGTGTAGACTGCAAAAATCTTTATCTCGCATGTGTCGTAACAGAATTTAATTGCGTTGTTGAGTATGTTTCTAATCACGATCTGGATCATTAGCATGTCTGCATAGATCATTGCTCCTGGAAATACATCTTGCACGATCGTTATATTCTTTGCCCTTGCGGAGGGCATGTGGTAGGTTACCTCATCTACAACAAGACCCTTTAAATCGAAAAATCCTTTGTTAATCCCAAAGCCTTTAAGCTGACTGCGGGACCAGTGAAGAATATTTTCCAGGAGATCCGTAGTGTAAATTATGTCTTTACTTAAAATAGGCGCCAGCATTTTGAATTCTTCCGGCGAAATCTCATCATCGGAGATCATTTTTAGCACTTCTGAAAGATTTACTAGCGGGGCTCGTAAGTCATGAGCAATAATGGAGAAAATCCTGTCTTTGAGCTGGTTTAGTCGTTTTAGTTCCTCCGTTTGTTCCTTTGACTTTATCGCATCCTTTTTGAACTGGGTCAAATCCTGCATTTTAACAATAGTGGCATCGCTATTAGGTTGATTATTGTCCAAGCAGCGAATGTCAACATCAAGATCAAATACACCGAATTCATTAGAAAGTTTAAGCTCTACGTGTCCAGTATAGCGGTTTTCGATCGATCTATGAAAATCCGTTTGCCCAGGCAAAAGTTCCTCAAGAGTTGCGCCGATAATGTTGGTCCTTTTGCTTCTTCCCAGGTATTTTTTGAATGCAAGATTATAATCGATAACCCGCTTTTTGTTATCGAGAATTACAAAACCATCCTGCATCAGATCCATCACTTTTTCTCGTGCAATAGGCACGATGTCGAACAATTTAAACCGGTATATAGCCACTGCGATTAAAGATATAGTAGCAACGAATGCAAAAGGGGTCATGTCTAGATTGCCTAAAGGTCTTATACCAGCGAGATAAGTGATATTGGCAATCCATGGAATCAAGGATGCTACAATGATCAGGTAGTTTTGTCTGCGGTAAATTGGGTCTGCAGTGCGGAACTTTGCAAACAAAAGATAGTTCCCTATAGCAAGGAGAATGTAAAAGTAGATAGTGAAAAGGTGATAGCCAATTCCTGTGGCAATTTTTGCCATTGGAAAATAGCTCGAATTGTCTACTGTTATTGATGTGTAGTAGAGGTGATGCCAATTATTCGTCCACACAGTAAGTATAGTCGCTATTGTTATTACCATCAGTGTTACAAAGTTAAAGGGCCTTTTGTACCATTTTTCTTTACCGGATAGGTGCAAACAAAACAAGAACCAACTCAGCGGAAGGGTAGAGATGCCAATATATTCGATGTTTATGAAAAATATGATCTGAGATAGAGAAGTACTTGCAAGTTCGAGACCGTATGCGATAGACCATATGGCATTGGTAAACATCATGATCCCAAATAGCCTTACTGCACCGCCTTCTTTTTTATAAACGTAGTAGGATAAAAGGAGCGTAATTTTTCCGCAAAGAAGGAGAATGAGCGCGTAAACGTTAAAGGTAAAATCCATCAGGAGTCTTAATTAACATAGTGATATGATATTTAAAACAAAAGCTGCGGTTATCATATTTGTTATATAAAAGTAGGCAATTAGTTTTGAAATTAAAATTTCATATTTTTACTTAAATAATTTATATAAGACCCTAAATTTTATACCATGAAAAAAATAATCCTTTTAGCAACATTGCTATGCTCTGGGTTGACTGGTTTCAGTCAAATACTACCAAGTTTTCAGTTTGGTTTGAAGGCCGGAACAAACCTCTCGAAGTTAAGTACTGAAAGCACTTTTAGCAGTGACAACCGCGCAGGTTACTATGCAGGTCTGTGGGCACGTATTGGCGCAGCAGGTATACACTTGCAACCAGAGCTGTATCTAAGCGGAAAGAACACTACGCTAAAAAATGATGCTGGTGCTGAAAATACTGTAAAGTTTACAAGTCTTGATGTGCCAATCTTGATAGGTACAAAGATTGGAGCTGCAGGGGTTGGATTAAGATTAAATACTGGTCCTGTGGTTTCTTTTATTGTGGACGACAAACAAACAGTAAAAAATGCCGCTGGTAATGCTCTATCCGGAGATTTTAAAGGACAAAACATCGCGTGGCAGTTTGGCGCAGGTCTGGATGTGAGCAAATTGGGTATTGATGTACGATTTGAACAAGGTTTATCTAAGATCGGGAAAGATGGTTACAATAATACTAAATTGAGTTTATTTACGATCGGCTTAGCCTATAGATTGTTCTAAAACTGTAAGTTTTCAACAATATTTTTAAAAAGGCAAACATTTTATGTTTGCCTTTTTTTGGCAATAGAATTGATGTCATGCCCCTACCCAACTAAAAGTAAAACTGTTATGAATATCAGAGAACTATTGCTAAACGTCTTTCAGTATTTCTTTGATCTCATAGTTGAACGTGCCCTTTATCGGGCGGATCGGAGTATCTCTGGAGTCACTTAATATTTTAACATAGCAAGCGCCAAAGTAGAATATAAATGAAGAATAGAATACGAAAAGCATGATTAGTACAATTGAACCGGAGGTGCCGTATATGTTTCCAATACCACTTAAGGGTAGCATAATTCTAAGAATGAATTTCCCGGTAGTAAACAAAATTCCTGTTAATAATCCTCCTCTCATTGCATTAATCCATTTTGGTCTTCCATTCGTTAGAAATCTGAAAAGTATCGTAAACCAAATAGTTACGATTAATACAAAGAGTAGCTGATTCAGTACCCAAAAGAAAATCCTTCCAAACGTTGGAGAAGCATTGTTGATATATCCGCTTATAAAGGCCTGGATGCTGTCTGTCATGAATCCGGTCAAAAAGAGTATACCTGCCAGCAAAATGATCACCATTGACCTGGCACGTAATTTCAGTCTAAAAAGAAATCCTGACCCCTCGCTAATTCCGATAGACCAAATCTGGTCCATTGAATTTTTTATAACATTGAATAAGGTAGTGGCCACGAACAAAAAGAATATAAAGCTGATAAGGGTTGCATACCACTGATGGTCTACCCCTCTGATATTTCTGAGCGTTTGTCTGATCTGAGTTGTGCTTTGCTCGTCTAGGATGCCGGACAACCGCTCAAATAATCTCGTTGTGAAGATCTTTCTGTCAAAAAAGAATCCAAAAAGCCTGATTAATATTAGAAGAATGGGAGGTAAGGCAAAATTTGCGAAGAAAGCGGTAGCGCCTGCAAGTCGCAACGGATCGTTTTTTTGAAATAGCGCAAATGCCTCCTTGCTCCGTACTAGAAAAAGCTTTACTCTGGTTACGACATGTGTCATTGCGGTCTTCATCTGATCAGTTTTCGAAAATAACCATTTTTTGCTATAAAAAAGAGGGCAGCTAAACCAATAGCCGCCCTCCGCAGTTTTCAAATGAATAATAGGTTACAGATTACCCCTTAACTCTTGCTCGCGTTCTAAAGATTCGAACAGCGCTTTGAAATTCCCGGCTCCGAACGACTGCGCACCTTTCCGTTGGATGATCTCAAAAAATAATGTAGGTCTGTCTTCGACAGGTTTCGTGAATATTTGCAATAGATAGCCTTCTTCATCGCAGTCTACCAAAATCCCCAGTTCCTTTAACTGTTCAATTTCCTCATCGATCTCACCTACCCTCGTTGGCATCATCTTGTAATAGGCTTCCGGGGGTGCACTCAAAAACTCAACCCCTCGAGCTTTTAAGCTTGTTACTGTAGACAAAATATCTTTTGTCGCTACAGCGATATGTTGCACCCCTTCGCCTTCATGAAATTCCAGGTATTCTTCGATCTGGGATTTCTTTTTACCTTCAGCAGGTTCGTTTATTGGAAACTTGGAGAAGCCATTGCCATTGCTCATGACCTTACTCATCAACGCAGAATATTCTGTATTGATCTGGTTATCATCAAATGATAGAATGTTTACAAAACCCATCACTTCTTCATACCATTTTACGGTTTCATCCATTCTATTCCAGCCTACATTTCCGACGCAATGGTCTATGTAAAGCAAACCTGTCTCGACAGGGTTATAATCACTAACCCAATCCTGATAGCCTGGAAGAAATGTGCCTGTGTAGTTTTTTCTCTCGACAAACATATGAACAGTCTCACCGTAAGTATAAATTCCGGAGATCCGAACTTCGCCATCTTCATCTGTCAAAGTATAAGGTTCAACATATGGTTTAGCGCCACGTTTCGTAGTTTCTATAAAAGCACTGTATGCGTCATCAACCCAGAGTGCCAAAACTTTTACACCGTCGCCATGCTTTTTAGCATGCTCAGTTATAGCGCCCTCAGATTTCAATCCTGATGTTAGCACTAGCCTGATCTTTCCTTGCTGCAGGACGTAGGAGGCCCTATCACGAACCCCAGTTTCTGGTCCCGAATAGGCAACCGATTGAAAACCAAAGGCTGTTTTATAATAGTGGGCGGCTTGTTTAGCATTTCCTACATACAATTCAATATAGTCTGTGCCATTGATAGGTAGGAAATCTTGAGCCTTACTTATCTTTTCTGCAAATGTTTGTGTACTCATGCTTATTGTTGTATAACTATGTGCTTAATGTTATTCACTAAGTATATTTCTGGTATTAAATCGATGTTAAGACCAGGATTTGTAGTAGGATTCGTCTTCAATCCCTATGGCATAATCTGTTAGCATTAATGGTTTGAAGGGGTCTATCATCACGGCTAACTCATTCGTGCTTTCCTTTCCTATAGATTTCTCAACGGATCCAGGATGAGGGCCATGAGGAATTCCTCCAGGATGTAATGTTATCTGTCCCTTAACTACGCTCTTTCTGCTCATAAAGTCGCCGTCTACATAGTAAAGAACCTCGTCGCTATCCACATTGCTATGATTATAAGGAGCAGGGATAGACAACGGATGGTAGTCATACTTACGCGGAACAAATGAGCAAATCACGAAATTGTGGCCTTCAAATGTCTGGTGTACAGGAGGCGGCTGATGAAGTCGACCTGTGATGGGTTCAAAATCATGAATTGAAAATGCCCAGGGATAATGAAAGCCGTCCCAACCTATAAAGTCAAAAGGATGGGTTCCATAGGTGTAGGGATAGATCAAACCTTGTTTTTTTATCAACACTTTAAAGTCTCCATACTCGTCATTCGTTTCCAGGTCGGTAGGCCTTCTAATATCACGCTCACAATATGGTGCGTGTTCCATAAGCTGACCGTATTGATTACGGTAACGTTTCGGCGTGCGGATAGGGCTAAAACTTTCAATAATAAATAGGCGGTTGTCTTCATTATCGAAGGTTAATTGATAGATAGTTCCACGTGGGACGATTAAATAATCTCCGTATTTGAATGTTATTTTGCCAAAACCGGTTTTAAGTGTGCCCGATCCTTGGTGAATAAATAATACTTCGTCTGCCTGACTATTCTTATAGAAATAATCAGTCATTGACTTTCTTGGCGCTGCCAACGAAATATGTAGATCACTATTGACGAGTACCGGTTTTCTACTCTCTAGATAGTCGTCTTCCGGCTTAATATTAAAACCGATCAGGCTAGTGTGCTTTAAATGCTTTTCTCGAGCAATTATTGGTTCTACAGAATAAGGATCTCCCAAGGACTTTACAATAGTAGGCGGGTAGCAGTGATAAACCAAAGAGTATAAACTTGAAAACCCTTCTGTTGATACCAATTCTTCTGCATAAAGGTTTCCGTCAGGTTTCCGGAAAACCGTATGGCGCTTGGCAGGTATGGATCCTAACGTATGATATATAGGCATAAGCGTAGGTAAATTATTTAAGTAAATATAAAAAAGATACGATTTAAAACGCGTGATACGTTTTACCAGAAAGGCCAAAGAGTGGCTAAGAAAGGGAATACTGAGCAAAAATAAGCTTTGACAACATCGCATATCTGAAGGAAGACAA
>JACMPF010000155.1 GCA_014377665.1 Pedobacter sp.
AAAAGATGAACCGGCGACTATCTTACTACAGAATAAGAATGGCTCCTTTAATCGGAAGGACAATGCTGCATTTAAGGCAGATCAAAAATCTGAAGATGCCGATGCTGTCTTTTTAGATGCAAATGGAGATGGGAGTCTGGATTTGTATGTTGCCAGCGGTGGCTACGGCAGCTATATACCGGATGACCCATTACTGCAAGACAGGCTCTATCTAGGTGATGGGAAAGGAAACTTCCGTAAAGCTGCTGCCGCAGTCCCAAAAATGCTAAGTAGTAAAGGTTGTGTCAAGGTAGCGGATATAAATGGAGATGGTTATCCTGACCTTTTCGTTGGTGGTAGGGTGATTCCAGGGCGCTATCCTGAAACACCAGCCAGTTATTTATTGATTAATGATGGAAAAGGGAAGTTCAAAGATGAAATTGAAACCTTATCCCCGAAACTGCAGCATATTGGAATGGTGTCTGATGCCGCCTTCTCTGACTTAAATGGAGATGGAAAGCCTGATCTGATACTTGCTGGAGAATGGATGCCAATTACAGTAATGATCAATGAATCTGGGAAACTTGTAAACAGGACCAAAGAATACTTTGGAAAGGAACTATCCGGTTGGTGGAATAGAATTCTTTTAGAGGATTTAGATGGGGATGGAAAACCAGATCTGGTAGTTGGTAATATGGGTTTGAATACACAATGCAAAGTAAATGATCAAGAGCCCGCGGAATTGTACTATAAAGATTTCGACGACAATGGATCTGTTGACCCGATACTTTGTTTTTACATTCAGGGCAAGAGCTATCCTTACGTCACCCGGGATGAATTGCTGGATCAGATGAGTATTATGCGTACGAGGTTTTCGGATTATAAGAGTTACGCCGATGCAGGTATAAAAGAGATATTTACTGCCGAAGAGTTAAAAGGCGTGTCGGTACTAAGAGCAAACATGTTGAAAACAATGTGCTTTTTAAATAAGGGAGGTAAGTTTTCTGCTATCAAATTACCAATACAAGTGCAGTATGCACCGATTTATACAATAACTACAGTTGACTACGATAAAGATGGCAGAAAAGATTTGTTGCTATGTGGGAATATTAGCAGGTCAAAACTGAAGTTTGGTGTGAACGATGCAAATTATGGCATCCTGTTGAGTGGAGATGGAAAAGGAGGATTTAGTTATGTTCCACAACTGCAATCTGGGTTCAATATTAAGGGGGATGTTAGAAGTGCCTTAACCATTAATGATGTATTGTTATTAGGAATCAACCAACAAGGAATAAAGGGTTTCAAAACAAGGTAATAATTAAGGGAGCCGAAAAGATTATTATGTTAGCTCCCTTTAATTTAAGAGTTGCTGAATATGGCACGGTAAGCCGACCAGCATGCATTTTTAATTTCTCTTGGAAGCTCATCTTTTACGTAGAACTGCATTCCTTTTTCATTATAGAAGTAACGGAAATAATTTGCTAGTCTATCAGGTGTTTCCCCTGTCTGTGTATTCTTCCTGTTGTTAAGCCAAAGTGCATAAGTGACTTCAACTCCATCAAGGGCATTTTTTAGATCTTCTATTTTACCTGAATTTTTATCGTTTAAAATCAAATCACTGTAATCACTCATATAACTCTTCCTTTAGGCATGCAAAGGTACGTATAAAATACGGGTTGTCTGGTAATCTTGTATTTAGCTAATTAGGAGGGGAGTTAATGCCGACGGAGTTAAACTGTAAATCATATAACTTTTTATAATATCCGTCTAACTTAAGCAACTCCTGATGGGTTCCTATTTCCTTTATTTCTCCTTTATCCAGAACCAGAATCTGATCTGCTTTTTGGATGGTAGAGAGGCGGTGTGCAATAACGATTGACGTTCTATCCCGCATTAGGTTCTCAATTGCATGTTGAATTAGCATTTCTGTTTCAGTATCGACTGAAGAAGTAGCTTCATCCAGAACTAGAATAGATGGATTATATACTAGTGCCCGAATGAAGGAAATCAATTGTGCCTGACCGGCAGAAAGTGTTGCCCCTCTTTCCATTACATTGTACTGATACCCTCCGGGTAAACGCGCGATAAATTCATGCGCACCAACTTTCTTTGCAGCATCAACAACCTGTTCCATCTTTATATCAGGATTATTTAAAGTAATGTTATTGAAGATTGTGTCCGAAAAGAGGAACACATCCTGCAATACGGTAGCGATGTTGCTTCTTAAATAATCCAGTTCATAATCCTGTATTCTTACGCCATCGACTTTGATCTCACCCTTTTGAATCTCATAAAATCTATTAAGAATGTTAATTGTGGAAGACTTCCCGGCCCCAGTAGCACCAACCAGAGCGATGGTCTTTCCGGCCTCAACATTAAAGGAAAGGTCTTTCAACACAAACTTGTCATTATTGTAAGCGAACCACACCTTTTCGAAAGATATTGAACCCTTCAGCTTATCAGGAGCAAGCGTGCCATTGTTTTCAGTAGCCTCATTCGTGTCCAAAACTTTGAACACGCGTTCCGCTCCCACCATTCCCATTTGAAGCGTATTAAATTTATCTGCCAGTTCTCGGATTGGGCGGAAGAGCATTCCTAAATACATAATAAATTCTGTGATAATTCCGGGTTTGATGCTTGAGGGATGTGCCAGAATTGTTTTAGATCCGTACCAGATTAGTAGTCCCATTGATATGGCGGAAATTGCCTCGACTACAGGAAAGAAGATCGAATAATACCAGTTAGACCGAATATTGGCATCGCGATAACGACCATTGATGTTTACGAACTTTTTATATTCCTGATTTTCCCGCGCAAAATATTGTATGATAGAGATTCCTGTAATATGTTCCTGCAAGTAAGTATTCAAGTTTGAGACCTCTGTACGAATTTCCTGAAAAGCTGACTTAATTGCTTTTTGGAAAACCGATGTGGCCATTATTAAAAGCGGAACCGGTAACAATACAACAACAGCAAGCGTCCAGTCCCGGGCTATCATTACCCCCACAATGACGATAACCATTAGCACATCTCCGATGATCATGATCAGGCCTTCAGAAAAAATCTCCGCAATGGTTTCCATATCTGAAACCGTTCGTGTGATCAGCTGACCTATCGGTGTGTTGTCAAAATATTTTAAACGGAGTTTGGTGATGTGGTTAAATACATTAATGCGTAAATCTTTGACTGCAGACTGGCCCAATGTATTGGTTAACAAAGTGTGGCTGTATTGAAGACCTGTTTGTAGTAACAATAGAATAAGCATTAGCAGCGTCATATTGAGTAGGCCAGGATAATTGCCAGTGAATATATATTGATCCAATGTGTAGCCAATAATTATAGGTCTCAAAGGAGCAACAACAGCAAGTAGAATTGTCAGTATTACTGCCCAGACGAAGGTGTTTTTATAGGGCCTTATATACTGAAAAACTCTTTTCAGCAGGCCAACATTTATTACATCTCCAGTGATCTTTGACATAGCTTAATTAAAATATGGGTATTTGATGCTAACGAGGTAAAGTCCACATGCTGGCACCGATTGTCCAGCCTTGCTCCTGCTTTTGCTTTCTATAATATCTTTAAAGTCTAGCAGGCTGATCTCATTTTTACCAATTCTTAGGAGTGTACCAACGATCGCACGCACCATATTTCGCAGAAACCGGTCTGCAGTAATTGAAAATACTAAACTATCATCCTCAAACTGAAAGAAAGCCTTGGTGATCTTACAATTATTAGTAAAAGTTTGGGTATGCGATTTGCTGAAACAAGAGAAGTCGGTGTAATTGAGTAATAGCGCCGCAGCATCATTCATTTGCTCAACATCCAGCTTCCCTTTTAACAACCAGGATCGATCGATCTTAAAAGGATCTTTGTGGAAATGAATGTAGTACTTGTATGCTCGCTCGATAGCTTCAAACCTTGCATGAGCCTCATCTCGGACAGAAAATATTCTTTTAACTGAAATATCGTAAGGCAGCAACGAATTGATACCCGACACTGTTCGTTCTAGGTCGTTATTAGTCAAAGAGATTATTTGATCAAAAAATTCGATATCGAAGTGCGCGTAAAACTGTCGCGCATGCACACCTGAATCAGTTCTGCCGCAACCTAGGGTATGTATTGATTGTCTAAAGTAAGTACTTAAAGCTTTGTCGAGACATTCTTGTACGGTGATTGCGTTTGGCTGCAATTGCCAGCCATGGTAACTTGTACCGTTATATGCAAGCTCTATGAAATACCGTTTTGTGTTCAACATTGCAAAGCTACGGGTTCTAAATCTATTTTTAGATTGCTTAATTTAAGTGTTTTAATATCTTTGTTAAAATTATGGAATTCATATGATACAGAGAATTCAATCAATCTGGCTACTACTTGCTTCTATGACGATTTTTTTATTGCTAATGATTCCGGTTGTGAGCAGTGTTCAGGGAAGCAAAGAATTTTGGATTCAGGCGACCGGTCTTTTCCAACACGAGAACGGTATCACTACTAAATTAGAAACATTTACCCCACTTTACATTAGCGTAATTGCTGTTGGCGTGATGTGTATAGCTAATATATTCAATTTCAAAAGAAGAACCGTACAGAAAACCGTTTGTATTGCCATTATCGCTTTCATAGCTTCCCTTTCGTTCTGGACGTTTAATTACGCGCAAAAGATTAGTGGCGGATTGAGTAATGCAACCTACAATGCTGGTGTTGCTCTACCTATTTTAGCGGGTGTATTTTGTGTACTTGCTATACGAGGTATAACAAAAGACGAGCAATTGCTGAGATCGGCCGATCGACTAAGATAATTAATCTCCTCATTTTTATTTAGTTACGCATCTAGCAAATGTCAAATATTAACTGTACCTTTGCGGCTTAATAAATTATAATACATGACAAACCCATTTAGTAAATTGGGGATAAGTGATGACGTTGTTAATGCTGTAAAGGATTTAGGTTTCGAAAATCCAACACCTATTCAGGAACAAAGTATTCCTGTACTGTTAGAGGGCAATAACGATTTTGTTGGTTTGGCCCAAACAGGAACAGGAAAAACAGCCGCATTTGGTTTGCCGCTGTTGGAATTGATAGACTTTAAAAGCAATAAGCCGCAGGCATTGATTTTATGCCCTACCAGAGAGCTTTGCTTACAGATTACCAGTGACATCAAGAATTTCTCAAAAAACATCTCTGGAGCTAATGTAGTTGCCGTTTACGGTGGTGCAAACATTATGCAACAGTTGCGTGAAATTAGAATCGGTGTACAAATTGTAGTGGCTACACCAGGCCGTATGTTAGACATCATCGGCCGTAAGGCTATAGATTTCAGTAATGTGAAATTTGTAGTTTTAGACGAAGCTGACGAAATGTTGAACATGGGCTTCCAGGAAGATATCAACGACATTTTGTCCACGACTCCTGACGACAAAAAAACATGGTTATTCTCTGCAACTATGCCTCCTGAGGTTAGAAGAATAGCTAAAAATTACATGGACTCTCCCGTAGAGTTAACCATGGGAACAAAAAATGCAGGTAACGTAAACATCGAGCATGAATACTATATTGTACGTGCTAGAGATAAGTACGCTGCT
>JACMPF010000156.1 GCA_014377665.1 Pedobacter sp.
GTCAAAGTAAAAGGAATACTTAAGCTAAATGCTGGAAATGCAATGGATAACCCTCCAATCGCCTTGGTAGCAACTGTAATTAACTAAGAAATCTTCCCTATCCCAACCACAGCCCTAACAATTACCCGTCTATAAAAAATGCCTTGTTTAATTTCCCAACATCCGGATTTTTCTTCAAAATCCGAGTAGGAGAATTAAACAAGGCGTTTTTTAGCAAGTGGTCAATTAGTGACCAGCATGACCATCAGCTCCATGAGCATGGCCATGACTCAACTCATCTTCAGTTGCTTCACGAACTGAAAGAATTTTGCCTTCAAAAATTAGATTTTTACCTGCCATTGGGTGGTTCAAGTCTACAGAGACTGTTTCCTCACCTACTGTGATAACGCCCGCCTGGAAGTGGTTACCTTCATTATCCTGTAGTGGAATTACGTCTCCAACTGCAGGAAGGTCTACTTCTTTAAACATATCTTTTGGAAGGTCCGCAAATGCTCCAGGATCTAACTCTCCATAACCGTCCGCTGCAGACAGTTCAAATCCATATTCATCGCCAACCTGCAAACCCGTAAGATGTTCTTCAAATTTTGGCAACATCATTCCCTTACCATATAGAAATACTAATGCATTTTCCTCATCCGCCTTCTCAATAAAAACTTGTTGTCCTTCTTTATTTGTCGTATGCAATTCGTAAGTTAATGATACTACTGTATTAGGTTTAATACTCATTATTATATTGTTTAGTGATCAATAGTAATGCTTCATCCACCGTTGTTACGGGTAATTGGCAAGCTTTATTTCTGCAAATATAAATTTTTGTTTCAAAGCCTCGCTTATTTTTTAACAATGGAAGCTCAGAATTTGTTCCTGCTAAAAAAAATTTATTAGGGATATATCTTTGATTAAACTCAAGCTTCGTTTCCTTTGCGTTTTCTCCGATTATTGCAATTTCATTGATTCCAAAAACTTCATAAAGCAATTGTATCGCCCAATTTGAATACGCTGAACCATAGCTTTTTATTTGCGGATGAACGGACGATAACATAGCGTTGGCACGATCAGAAAACTCTGGAAAATCAAATACCAACCCTAATTTTTGCAAATTCTGCGCCATTACAGAGTTTGAGGCAGGAATCACATTATCCATTAATTCATGCTTCCTCGCAATTAAGGTTTCCCCTTCAGCAGAAGTGTAGTAGAGCATCGGAGACCCAACGTCTTCGAAGTTACGCAACACATAGGCTGTAAGTTTCTTTGCTTCGTTCAGCCAACGTTCATCGAAATCCGTTTCGTACAGTCCCAATAACGCATCAATTAAAAAGGCGTAATCATCTAAAAACCCAGGAATACTTTTCTTGTTGTTCTTAAAATTCCTATAGATACCGCCCTCATTAGTTTTCAACTCGCTTAGTATGAAGTTTGCCGCCCTAGCCGCAAGTTCATAGTAATGAACGTTATCAAAAATTTGCGCACAATCAACAAGGCCTCTGATGGTCATCGCATTCCACGCCGTTAAACATTTATCATCCAATCCAGGTCTGGTGCGTTCAGTCCTGCGTCGAAGCAATTTCTTTTTGGCTTCAATTATTTTCTCCTGAAGTTGAAGTACAGTCAACCCTTTAACCTCTGCATATTCTTCTTCTGAATATTTAGTACGTAGAATATTGGTCTCTTCCTCTTCCCAATTTCCGGCATCGGTAACATCGAAATAATCATGTAGCAATGATGCATCATCACCCAAAACATCATCAAACTCAACTTTATCCCAAACGTAAAACTTCCCTTCCACACCTTCGCTATCAGCATCTAATGCAGAATAAAAAAGCCCCTGCTTTGATAGCATCTCACGCTCAAGCCAAGCAACAGTCTCTTCTACTACCTCTTTAAATCTGGCTGCTCTGGAGTATTGATATGCTTCCGCATAAAGACTTAACAACTGTGCATTATCATAAAGCATTTTCTCGAAATGAGGAACATGCCATTGTCCATCTACTGAATACCTTGCGAAACCACCACCAACGTGATCGTAAATTCCTCCCATAGCCATCTTTTCAAGCGTATTCATTACCGATATATGAGTAGCATCATCTTCCATAAGCCTACTAAACCGAAGCATAAACTGCCAATTGTTTGGGAGTGGAAACTTGGGAGCCTTATTATATCCACCATCCAACATATCAAAATGTCGCTTCCAAGGTTCGATAATTTCCAAAAGATCCGCTTTGACAAATACGTTAGGCCCCTCAATCGGTATAATTATCTCCGAGTTCTGAATTCCATCGGTTAATCGATTGGCATATTGAAAAGCCTTTTCAGGCTCCTGCGACCAGAGTTTAAACACGCTTAATAATACATTGATCCAATCTTCCTTTTTAAAATAGGTACCCCCATATATCGGTCTTTGATCCGGCAAACAGATGCAATTGAGTGGCCATCCTCCACTACCAGTCATCAATTGAATGGCCATCATATAAATTTGATCAATGTCTGGGCGTTCCTCCCTATCTACTTTGATGCACACGAAGTGAGCATTCATCACCTCAGCAACCTCCTGCAATTCAAAGCTTTCCCTCTCCATTACATGACACCAATGACAGGCTGAATAACCAATGCTAACCAAGATCAGCTTATTTTCATCCTTGGCTTTTTGCAGCGCTTCAGGACCCCATTCATACCAGTTTACCGGGTTATGGGCATGCTGCAATAAGTATGGCGACGAAGCTTCCATTAAACGATTAGGTTTTAAATTCATATTTTAAAGGTAAAAGATATATCGTACTTTTATGGTACAAGCCCTATGCCATGAAAATCACATACGTTGAAATTTATAGGTTTAGCATCCCTATAGTGCCTTTTGTTATTGCTACCGGCACCATGTATTTCGCTCAAAATGTTTTAATTAAAATTTTTACTGACCAGAACATCTTTGGTGTTGGGGAATGCTCAGCTTTTCCTATGATAGTTGGTGAAAACCAGGAAACTTGCATTGCCATGGCAAAGGAATTTGCTAAAGTAATAGTAGGTAAAGATCCTCTAGACATTCCTGATAGAATGGACGATCTGCTAGGATACGCGGCACACAACGGAACTATAAAAAGTGCATTCGACATGGCCCTGTTTGATATTGCGTCAAAAGATGCTGGCAAACCTTTGTACGAGTTTCTTGGAGGACAAAAGCGCAGTATCGAGACCGACATTACCATAGGAATAGATAGTCCTGAAAATATGGCACTTGCAGCTCTCAACTTAAAAGCTAAGGGATTTAATATCATCAAGATCAAACTAGGAAAGGGCATACATGATGATATTGAAAGAGTAAGACAAATCAGGACGGCAGTAGGCGAGGAAATAACACTTCGGTTGGATGCCAACCAAGGCTGGAATTTTGATGATGCACTATTTGCCCTGAGTGAAATAGCACAATATAAAATCGAGTTCTGTGAGCAACCAATGCGAACATGGTACGACGACAAGTTACCTGAATTAAATATAAATTCTCCAATTAAGATAATGGCTGATGAAAGCTGTTACAATCACCATGATGCACGAAAACTTATCAATAGCGCATCTTGTTCATATTTGAATATCAAATTCTCCAAGTCCGGTGGAATACTTGAAGCACAAAAAATACATGAGATTGCATTACAAACAGGAGTTAAATGCATGATGGGCGGAATGTTAGAAACCAGGATAGCAATCAGTGCAAGCATGCATTTCGCTTTAGCCAGTCCAAACATCACTTTTTTCGATATGGACTCACCATTACTTGGTCATTTAATCGACCCCGTAATCGGCGGTATTGTTTACAATGGATCTACCATCGATGTGCCTGATACTCCCGGAATAGGCGCAGACGCCGATCCGAAATTCCTGGACACTTGTGAAAAATGGACAATCAGTTAAATAGCAGATCGACTCTCCCAAACTTAATTACTTAATTAATAGGCTGTAGAATGCCAGGCTATCTCCGTTAAATGCATTAAAATCGACAACATGCCCTATACCTGAAATCTTTGCCTTATCGGAGTGTTGCCAGAACTGCCAATTTGTATTCTTTCCTACCTTAAGCTTTGGCTGATAATAGTGCGCAATCCACAATGGATATTCTTCAAAATGACCTTGCAAATAGTCTTTGTAAAACGACAAACCAGTGTAGATAATAGGCTTTAACCCAGTTTTCTTTTCCACATACCTAAGAAATTCCTTCAATTGAATTCTCATCTTAGAAGCCGGTATACCATTGAGTTCTTCGATATCGCAAACGGGAGGTAGATCACCTGCTTCAAACTTCACCGTTTGCAGAAAAAATTTCGCTTGCCAGGCCCCAGACTTCTGCGGCAAAAGATAATGATAAGCCCCGCATACAACGCCCGCTTTAGGCGCTTCTCTCCAATTTCTTTGGAAATATGGATCAACATTAAACATTCCTTCAGTTGCTTTAATAAAGGCAAAAGTTACACTCACATCATCATCTTTCATGGCTTTAACCATTTTCCAGTCAATCTTTCCTTGATAAGACGACACATCAATTCCATGTATAGAATGACCTTTAGGAATTTTGATATCATAACTGCTATACGTCCTGTAACCAGGATCCTCTCCCATATCGGCAATCCATCGCCAGGTTGAACTGAAACCCTTTATTACATAGCCATAATAAAAAGGTGACAACAAAATAAGCACGCCACAAACAGTAACAATCCTAAAGAACGGCGACAACCCCTTACCGGAACTTTTCTTCTTCCGCGGCGAAGCCGATTTCGCCCTATGAGTACTTTTACTCCGTCCTGTTACCCTACCCTTTCCCTTCTGTAAAATCGGATTCTTACGTTCCATCTATAATCTCCATGCCACTATTACGACATCCATAACTCAAACACCATTTTTACCCTCCAAATTGAAAACACCAATGTTCCTGATCGACATCCGGATTTTACTTCAAAATCCGAGGAGAGAAGGAATATTGGTGTTTTCAACAAAGGCGAAAGAATTTTATACTCTACTCAACTCTGCGAAATATTTATGAAACAATGGCAGTGTTTCAATGCCTTTATAATAGTTATAAATGTCATACTTCTCATTAGGCGAATGCAAAGCATCGCTATCGAGTCCGAAGCCAAACAAAACAGACTTAATCCCCAGTGCACTTTCAAATAAAGCAACGATAGGTATACTTCCTCCTCCTCTTGTCGGAATCGGAGATTTGCCAAAAGACTCAACAATAGCCTGCTCAGCAGCGCGGTAAGCAATGCTGTCCGTTGGTGTTACCACTGGCTCACCACCATGATGTGACGTCACTTTTACTTTCACGTAAGCTGGAGCAATGCGCTCAAAATGCTTTGTAAAAATCACAGCGATCTCTTCAGAGCTTTGATTCGGGACCAAACGCATGGAAATCTTCGCATTTGCTTTCGACGGTAAAACTGTCTTAGCACCTTCTCCAATATATCCACCCCAGATCCCGTTAACTTCTAGTGTTGGTCGCGTTCCAGTGCGTTCAAGTGTTGAATATCCTTTTTCACCCCATTCAGAAGCAATTTCTAGATCTGACTTATATTCCTCTAGATCAAATGGCGCAGCATTGAGCGCTTTTTTCTCTTCTTCGGTAAGCTCAACAACCTTATCATAAAACTCTGGAATAGTGATGTGATTATTCTCATCATGTAAAGAAGCAATCATTTGGCATAAAATAGTTATTGGATTAGCTACAGCACCACCGTATACTCCCGAGTGGAGATCGCGGTTTGGCCCAACTACTTCCACCTCCATATAAGCCAGCCCACGTAGCCCAGTCTCAATAGACGGGTTTTCCATGCTGATCATAGAAGTATCCGAAATTAAAACCACATCTGCTTTCAAACGCTCAACGTTTGCATTGACAAAGATTCCAAGGTTAGCAGAACCAACTTCTTCCTCACCTTCAATCATAAACTTAACATTACACGCCAGTGTATTGGTCTGCATCATCAACTCAAATGCTTTAATATGCATATAGAATTGACCTTTATCATCGCAGGCACCCCTCGCGTAGATCTTACCATCCCTCACGGTTGGCTCAAAAGGAGGTGTTTTCCATAATTCTAAGGGATCTGCAGGCTGAACATCGTAATGACCATAAATCAGAACCGTAGGTAATGACGGATCTATAATTTTCTCACCATAAACTATTGGGTATCCGTCGGTGTCACAGATTTCAACCTTATCCACACCGGCATCAGTCAACTTCTGTGCAACGAAATCTGCAGTTTTTAAAACATCAGCTTTATACTTTGGGTCAGCACTAACCGAGGGAAAGCGCAACAACTCAAACAGCTCATCTAAAAAACGCTGCCTATTACTTTCTACATATTTTTTGATCTCTTGCATAACAGATGATTTTGCACAAATATAATTATTCTTTACTTTCGTCACCTACGATAATTGAATACGCTCATGGAGAATTTTAGCAACGAACCAATCGATATAAATTCACTCCCTCGTTATGAGGAAGTCCCGCTTAACGCACTTGATCCTAATTATTGGAAGGTTATTGTGTTAAATATTTGTATCAGCATATTATTGATAGGCACAGCATCAGGATTAGTCTTCCTTTTGAAAAAAGAAACAACAGCATATATAGTACCTGTGATAATCGCGATAGTTGTCTTTGGTGCATTTCTTTTCGTTTTGTTTCGAATGAGTTTTAAAAGACGTGGATTGGCTGTCAGGGAAAAGGACATCATTTATAGCAGTGGTATCCTTTCTGCTAAGACTACCATTATTCCCTTTAGCCGTATCCAGCACGTGGCGCTAAACGAAGGTTTATTCTCAAGAATGTACAATTTAGGCGCCCTGGAAGTTTTCACCGCAGGTGGTGCAACAGGAAACGTGAAAATTCACGGTTTAGAGATAAATCTGGCTAATAAAATAAAGGAATTGCTCGCCAAACGCGTCAACAATGGAATCTAGTAATTATGACTTCCGTACCCCAAGAAAACAGTCGGCAACAGGAATTATCTTTATGTTCCTTAATACGCTGCAGAAATTAATTAGAAACCTGGCGATTCCGCTATTTGTAATCATCTTTAAATCAAACATAGCTGCCAGGTATTACATTTTTCTAGCTCTAGGTATATTGATCATTCTAGTGGCGATTTTCGCCTATTTTAAATACCACTCCTTCACATTCTATCTCGATGAAGATGATAAGAAGTTTGTAATAAACGAGGGTGTCTTTGTCAAAACCAACCTAACTATTCATCTAGATAAAATCCAGCAGGTCAATATCAATCAATCTTTATTGCAGCGGATTATTGGCTTTTATACGCTTCAAATCGATACGGCGGGCAGCGACAAAAAAGAAGGAACGATTCGGGCGATGGACAAAACTTCAGCTGAAGAGCTAAAGAAAAGGTTATTAAGTCGAGCTGAAAACTCCGATAATACTGAGGAATTCAGATTTGTTGAATCGGTTGATGAGCCAATAGTCGCTATCCCCTTTTTGAAACTTAGCCCCCTTACGCTGCTAAAAATAGGGGCAACATCTAACTATGGGCAGACGATAGCCTTAGTGATTGCATTTCTGGCTGCGGGCTTTCAAAGTTTGAAGGATATCATAGATATATTTGAAGTCGACAAGAATCAAGTTGGACAAGCATTTCAACAGGGAGTAACACTCCTCTCAATTGCCTTCATGATCTTTGGGGTGCTTATTTTCCTCCTGATTTTTAATATAGTTCGAACCTTCATCAAGTACTTTGATTTTGAAGTCTATAGGCAAGAAAACTCCTTGGTTGTAAACTCAGGATTACTCGCTAAGAAAAATACCTTTTTAAATGCATATCGTGTGCAAATCAGTATCTACACGCAAAACTACTTTCAAAAGAAAATGAATATGTTGGACATGCGAATGAAGCAAAACTCAGTTACACAAAGTGATAAGGAAAACAAAAACAGCGACATTGAGATTCCAGGTTGTAGCACAATAGAAAAAGACAAAATATTGACCATGATTTTTAATGAGGTACCTAAGGAGGGCATCAAATTGTCACCGAATTACCGTTATGTATTTTTGAGCTTATTCTTTTGGATCATTATACCTTCTACAATTCTTTTATTCATAAATAATTGGCGCTACCCATTAGTTGACTATGTGCCTTATTTTCTGACATATACTTTATTTGCAGCAACTATGATTTATTATAGTTACAGAAATCATCGTCTTTTCGTGTCAGAAAATTATGTCATAAAACAACAGGGAATTTGGGATATTGAACACCAAATTATACAACCACATAAAATACAAGCAATAACAATCAAACAAATGCTTTGGCATAGGAGTGCAAATATTGGTCACATCACTTGTCATACTGCCGCTGGAGATATTAACTTCAAATTTGGTAACTATGATACCATCAAAAACTTGATGAATTATTGGCTATATCAGGTTGAAAGTTCGGAAAAGGACTGGATGTAATCTGAAAAAAATGTAGTTTTGTGGTTCGTAAGATTATGCACGCTTCTCAATAAAAATATCTTTAATCAGCAAGAAACAGGAAACACATTTGGATTATTTAGCAGGTTTAAATCCCCAACAACGTGCAGCAGTAGAAAATACACAGGGTCCGGCAATGATAGTTGCAGGTGCAGGCTCGGGCAAAACCCGTGTGATTACCTATCGCGTCGCTCACTTAATTGAAAAAGGAATAGATCCCTTCAATATCTTGGTACTCACTTTTACCAATAAAGCGTCAAAGGATATGCGAGAGCGTATCATGAAGGTGGTAGGAGCCGAGGCTAAAAATATTTGGATGGGTACCTTTCACTCTGTATTTGCAAAGATATTAAGAGTTGAGGCAGATAAGATCGGATACCCGTCTAACTTTACAATCTACGATACTGACGATAGCAAGAGCTTGATCAGATCTATTCTTCGCGAGCTTCAGCTGGATGACAAGCTTTACAATGCGAACTTCGTATATAACAGAATCTCTTCAGCTAAAAATAATCTGATTTCACCTTCGGAGTATTTAGAAAGTGCAGAAATTCAATCTGAAGACATTAGCAATAAGCGTCCGCTCTTGGGCACTATCTATGAAACTTACGCCAAACGGTGTTTTAAAGCTGGCGCCATGGATTTCGATGACTTGCTGTACAAAACAAATATCTTGTTAAAAACACATACCGATGTGCTTAATAAGTATCAGCAGAAATTCAAATACCTGATGGTCGATGAATACCAGGATACCAACTTTTCACAGTATACAATCGTCAAAAAACTAGCGGCAGCATATCAAAATATCTGCGTTGTAGGAGACGATGCCCAAAGTATTTACGCCTTCAGGGGTGCCAATATTCAAAACATATTAAATTTTGAGCGTGACTACCCTGACTTAAAAGTTTATAAACTAGAGCAAAATTACCGTTCTACCCAAAATATCGTTGAAGTTGCAAACAGCATTATTGCGAATAACAAGAATCAGCTGGAAAAGAATGTGTTTTCTGATAATGAGACCGGAGACCGTATTAAAGTCCAACGAGCGTTCACCGATAACGAAGAAGGGAAAATTGTAGCGGAGGCTATAATTCAGGAGCGAACTTCGAAAGGCTATAACCACAATGATTTCGCAATACTTTACCGCACAAACGCCCAGTCAAGGGCAATGGAAGAGGCATTAAGAAAGCTTAATGTACCCTATAAAATATATGGAGGCCTCTCGTTCTATCAGCGCAAAGAGGTAAAAGACCTTATTGCTTACTTCAGGTTAACTTTTAATCCTTCTGATGAAGAAGCTATAAAAAGAGTCATAAATTATCCAAGAAGAGGATTAGGTGATACTACAGTAGAAAAGATTATTGTCGCCGCTGATAAACACGACATCACCATGTGGGAAGTAATTTGTGCTCCTCAGCAATATATTGAGGGCAGAATAGCGAATCAGCTCAATGATTTCTCAATGTTGATCAAGAGCTTTGCTGCTGAATCGAAAAAGCTTGACGCCTATGAAACAGCATTATATATCGCGCAACACTCCGGCATTTTAAAGGAGCTCCATACAGATGACAGCATTGAAGGGCGAAGTCGCTATGAGAATATACAAGAACTATTAAACGGTATCAAGGAATTCGCAGAGCGTGAGGACATTGAAGACAAAAGTCTGGCTATTTTTATGCAAGATATCGCACTTTTAACAAATGACGATCGTCAAGACGATAAAACACGAGATACCGTTTCGCTGATGACTATTCACTCCGCTAAAGGACTGGAGTTCAAGAATGTCTTTGTCGTTGGATTAGAGGAAAACCTCTTTCCATCACAGATGAGCCTCAATTCAAGAACTGATCTTGAGGAAGAACGCCGCTTATTCTACGTTGCCATTACTAGAGCTGAAAAAAAACTTACGCTTACCTATGCGACTTCGAGGTACCGATGGGGCACATTGACCAACTGTGAACCGAGTAGGTTTATTAATGAGATCAATGCAAAATATCTTGAACTAGAGGTCGTTAAACCTACGAAAAGTGTGTTGGGAAACAATAGCTTTGATAGCGAACGCAGAACCTGGTCTCAACAACGCGAAGCACCATCATCCTCAGCTCCTTCAAAAACGCCGGTTCAACGTCCGAAAACTACCTCGATACTACCAAAAGCGCATGTCCCAACCCCTGATTTTGCCCCCGATATGGCATCAGCATTCCAAAATGGTATGGAAGTTGAGCATGAGAAATTTGGATTCGGTAAAATTGTAAGTCTGGAGGGTAATCTTCCTGATGTAAAAGCGACTGTATTCTTCCAGGGACTAGGCAACAAACAGTTGTTGTTAAAATTTGCTAAATTGCGAATTGTTAAATAAAAGATAAACGACTACATTCATAGAAATTAAATACGCATGAGTTTTGAATACAATACCACAAGAAACGAGCTAATACTTGCAGAATATGGCCGTAATGTGCAGAACATGGTGAAGTACATTATTGAGTTACCGGATCTTGCTGAAAGAAATAAATATGCACAAGCAGTGATTGACCTTATGGGATTTTTAAACCCGCATTTGAGGGATGTTGCTGATTTTAAACATAAACTTTGGGATCATTTACACATCATATCCGGTTATAAGATTGATGTTGACGCTCCCTATCCTAAACCGACTCCTGAAGCAGCCCTAATTAAGCCTGAACATATTGGATATCCTCAGCAAAGGATTAAGTATAAGCACTATGGCAAGACGGTTGAAGTAATGATTGAAAAAGCTAAAGCTGTAACAGATGAACCTGAAAAGAGAGCAGCTATGGTACAAGGGATCGCCAATTTCATGAAAATGGCATATGTTACCTGGAATAAAGACTCAGTAGCAGATGAAACCATCATCAAAAACCTACGCGAGCTTTCCAATGGCGAGCTTGAGCTGGCTGAGAACATCAATTTGAATAAAGTCGAGTTTAAACCAGTGGTCGCCAGGCCCGCTAATAACAATCGTGGCAGAAACAACAATAATGGTAAAAATAGGCAGGGAAGTAACAACGGCCGTCCACAACAGCGCAATAACAATCCAAAACAAAGGAACTAAACTACCCAATTACGATACAAATACTTACTAATAATATGAATGCATTCGAAATAATTGGTGGAAAGAAGTTAAAGGGTGAAATCCATCCCCAGGGAGCAAAGAATGAAGCATTACAAATTATAGCTGCAGTTCTTCTAACTGATCAAAAAATAACGGTTAGTAATATCCCCGACATTAAAGACGTAAATAAATTAATAGAATTACTTGGCGATATGGGCGTTCATATCGAACGTCTTTCTAAAGACACATATACTTTTCAAGCCAAAAATATAGACCTGAAATTCTTTTTATCAGATACTTTTAAGGCTAAAGGAGGTGGTTTGAGAGGCTCTATAATGATAGTAGGACCACTCCTAGGTCGTTTTGGTACAGCTGCCATCCCTAAACCTGGAGGTGATAAAATAGGAAGAAGAAGATTGGATACCCACTTCCTTGGCTTCGAGAAATTGGGTGCCAAGTTCGTTTATGACAACAAAAAGGAATTCTTCAATGTAGATGCCACTAACCTTAGAGGAGCCTATATTTTGTTAGATGAAGCATCTGTTACTGGAACTGCAAACATTGTGATGGCTGCTGTTCTTGCAAAAGGAAAAACTACTATATATAATGCTGCCTGTGAACCCTACCTTCAGCAGCTTTGTAAAATGCTTAACCGCATGGGTGCAAAGATAACTGGTGTGGGATCTAATCTTTTAACCATTGAAGGAGTTGAGAAACTTGGTGGTACTGAGCACAGAATGCTTCCAGATATGATTGAAATCGGTTCATTCATTGGTCTTGCAGCAATGACAGAGTCGGAAATTACGATTAAGAACGTATGCTACTCAGAACTAGGAGTAATCCCAGAGGTTTTCCGTAAGCTTGGCATCAAGTTCGAGTTGAAGGGAGATGATATCTATATCCCATCTCAAAAACACTATGTTATTGAGTCGTTTATCGACGGCTCTATGCTCACAATAGCAGATTCACCTTGGCCAGGATTTACTCCAGACCTGTTGAGCATCGTATTAGTTGTAGCTACTCAGGCAAAAGGAAATGTACTAATTCACCAAAAGATGTTTGAAAGTAGGTTGTTCTTTGTAGACAAGCTGATAGACATGGGTGCTCAAATTATCCTTTGTGATCCACACAGAGCGACAGTTAACGGAATTGACAAACAGTATAAACTTAGAGGTATAAGCATGACCTCGCCAGATATTCGTGCAGGTGTTTCTTTACTGATCGCAGCCTTATCTGCAGAAGGAAAATCAACGATATTTAACATAGAACAAATTGAACGTGGATATCAGGATATCGACATACGCTTGAGAGCCTTAGGCGCTCAAATAAAACGCGTTGAAGCGTACGCTCCATCTCACTAAACAAAAATGCCCTTGAAAATAAGGGCATTTTTGTTTACAAACTTCTCCAGCAAATATTATCCTGAAATCGCATTTATAATATCATACTGCGTAATAATCTCTATTTTACCATCTTCTGTTTCAACCAATACAGCACTATTTTCCCTATTAATCAATGCAGAAATGCGATCGATAGAAGTATTCATATCTACAAATGGGAAAGTAGCCGACATGATCTCCTGAACCTTTGCAGACTTCAGTGAAGGGTTTTCCATTAAAGCCTTTAAGATATCGCTCTCCGCCAACTTACCAACCACCATTTCTTTCTGAGTGACGGGGATCTGCGAAATGTTCAGCATGTGCATTGTATTTATTGCCTCTAAAATTGTCTTTTCACAATCTATCGTTACGATTTTAGTATTGTCTTTTTTAGAGATAATTGTTTTCGCAGTTAGCTTCTCGTCTTTGAGGAAACCGCGCTCCCTTAACCAATCTTCGTTAAACATTTTACCCATGTACCGACTGCCATGATCGTGAAAAATTACCACAACCACGTCTTCAGGCTTCAATTTATCTTTTAGTTGCAGTAATCCCGCGATAGCTGATCCGGCTGAATTTCCAACGAAAATACCCTCCTTACGGGCAATATCCCTGGTCATCAAGGCAGCATCTTTATCTGTAACCTTTTCAAATAGGTCAATGGTATCAAAATCAACATTTTTAGGTAAAAAGTCTTCCCCAATGCCTTCTGTTATATATGGGTAAATCTCATTTTTATCCAAAATACCGGTTTCTTTATATTTTTTGAATACTGAACCGTAGGTATCTATACCCCAGACTTTGATGTTTGGATTCTTCTCTTTTAAATATTTCCCGGTTCCAGAGATCGTACCGCCTGTTCCAACACCAACTACCAAATGAGTAATCTTGCCCTCAGTTTGCTCCCAAATCTCCGGCCCTGTCTGTTCATAATGCGCCTGTGTATTCGCAAGATTATCATACTGGTTTGGCTTCCAGGAATTAGGAACCTCCCGCTCAAGGCGTGAAGAAACGGAATAATAAGAGCGTGGGTCTTCAGGTTCAACATTAGTCGGACAAACAATAACCTCAGCGCCAAAAGCACGTAAGGCATCTACCTTTTCCTTTGACTGTTTATCCGTAGTAGTGAAAATACACTTGTAACCTTTAACTATAGCAGCCATAGCGAGTCCCATTCCTGTATTTCCCGAAGTTCCCTCTATAATTGTTCCTCCAGGCTTCAGTTTACCAGACTGTTCTGCATCCTCAATCATTTTAATGGCCATCCTGTCTTTAATTGAATTCCCAGGATTGGTTGTTTCAATTTTTGCAAGCACGGTGGCAGAGATTTCTTTCGTTATGGTGTTCAGTCTCACTAAGGGAGTGTTACCTATTGTTTCTAAAATGTTGTTATACCACATAGAACAAAAATACTTATTACGGATCACTATTTTATTTTCAATAAACTATTCAAAATATAATTCTAATTATTAAAAAAATAAAAAACTTAATTTTATTACAGTTATTCAATAGATTAAAAAACAGTCATAAATAAGGTCGAGCCAAGAACATTTATTGGTTTAGTTTATAGACTTTACCTGGAAGTGCTATCAAAATACCTTGCATTTCAAGATTTAAGAGGTGCATTGCTAGTTTACTTTGATTGATTCCAATCTTAATACCAAGCTCATCTATTCGTGCAGAGGATACCTGTAAGATTTCCGTAATCTGCTGTTCTTCTTTGCAAAGGCCCAACGGTAACTGGATCTGCATCACGGGCTTGGAGACAACTGAATCCCATCCCATGTAATAAACAAAGTCTTTAGCATGGTTGATTAATGCGGCACGACTGGTCTTTATTAGAAAATTACATCCCTCTGAATACTCATCGTTAACCCTTCCGGGGAACGCATAGACATCTCTATCATACGAATTGGCAATATCAGCCGTAATTAAAGCGCCTCCTTTCAGTGTTGCCTCAACTACAATGGTCGCGTCTGCTAATCCGGCGATAATGCGATTTCTTTTAGGGAAGTTTTCTTTATCAGGGTTAGTCTTTAAGGGGAACTCAGTTATAAGTCCGCCGTTATAGACCATTTTCTGGGCTACAGCATGATGTAATTGGGGGTAAATCCGATCTAATCCATGCGCAAGAACCCCTACAGTGGGAATGTTGTAAAGAAGACTTTCCTTGTGTGCTGTGACATCAATGCCATAAGCCAATCCGCTAATAATCAATACATCGTAGGCAGCTAAAACCTCAGCCAGTTGTCTGCAAAGATAACGACCATAGTCGGTAGCTTTTCTAGTACCTACAATACTCACTATTCTTGGATGATTTAAATCAACGCTACCTCTGAAATACAAGAGTATAGGAGCATCAAAACATTCCATCAATCTGCGGGGATAGTTGTCATCACCGAAAAACAAAACTTCAATCTTGTGCTTCTCTAAAAATCTGATTTGATCAGCCGCCAGTTTCAGCGCATTATTATTGACAATTTCGGCTGCCGTTACAGGGCCTACTCCCGGTATCTCCATTAATTGCTTTAAAGTAGCGCTAAAAACAAACTCTGCCGATCCAAAGTGACCAAGCAAATTCTTTGCTGTGATGTGTCCAACGCTCTTTATCAGGGTCAACCCAATTTTATGTACTAAACTCATACTTAAATCTCTACTGATAATATCAAGAAAACCATAAAAGACCTTCACTAAGCTGACAATCAAACAAATAAAATAAACTACATAAATAGTTTGAAAACTATAAAAATAGTAGTATATTTAAGTAACACCAATTAATAATTGATATGAGAGAACTTACAAAAGCTGAAGAACAAGTGATGTTAATATTATGGGATATGAAAGAAGGCCTTGTCAAAGAAGTGATCGAAAAGATGGATCCACCTAAACCAGCATATAATACGGTTTCAACGGTTATCAGGGTCTTAGAAGGAAAAGGTTTTATAGACCACAAGGCCATTGGAAACACTCACATTTATTTCCCCCTTATCACCGAAGAACAATACAAACATTTTGCTTTTGATAAAGTAATGAACAACTACTTCGAAAACTCCTACCAAAGCTTGGTTTCCTTTCTTGTCAAAGAAAAAAATATGGATATGAACGAGCTCGACGAACTTATTCAATTGGCAGAAAAACTCAAAAACAAGAAATTATGATTTGGTTATATTATCTATTGGAGGCTAACCTTTACCTAGTGGTATTCTACGGATTTTACCTTATTTTTCTGCAAAAAGAAACTTTTTATGGGCTAAATAGGGGTTATCTAATCTGTTCATCGTTATTTTCCTTTGTGATACCTTTTCTTCAGATAGGAAGCTTTAACGGATTAGTTTATGGAAACACTGCCATGGATCTGGTTTACATTAATCCAAATTTGGGTAAAATGCAAAA
>JACMPF010000157.1 GCA_014377665.1 Pedobacter sp.
ACAATTGAAGAACGGAACATCTGGTGAATTAATCTGGATGAATGAAATAGCACGTAAATGGGATGATAAAATGTATTACTACCCAATCCCTCAGGCTGATCTTCAGAAGAATCCTGCTTTAGGTCAGAATCCGGGATGGAAGTAATGTAGTAGTTTAATCTTCTTGTCTATACAGCTATTTTTTTTTTATTCTGCTGGTTGCCGCCGGATAAAAAGTGCGTATTTGCCAGACAGACGATCATTTTGTTTATAGAACTTGTTCAGCTTGTGAAAAGAGATCATTAAGAACTGACAATGACGATGAGGGCGCCATTACTCAAACTTGACTTTGATGAACCTGGGTCGGTATAGATTAGGGTATGTTTTCAGGTCTTCAAAAAAATTAAATGAATTTACATTATAACTAATCAGTAGCTCGCCTTTTGCCGAAAGACTCGGGTGAGCTTTGGCATTGTAGCTATAAAATCCCTTTAGCTCTAGTGCTTCTGAGGTATCCCAAATATTTATCACCGGCCCAAATGGCCCGAATGGCGTTTCTCCTAAGCGCATACATACGTTCCTTCCTAGTCCACTCTGTTGGAAAATCAGGGCATACCTCCCATCAGGCAACTCAGAAACACTAAGCTCATTAGAAACCTGATCGGTTACCGGAGCGGCTGTTGTGATTTTTGGATTCCAGTTATTGCCATCCCAATACGTCCATGTGCTGTAGTCTTCAAAATCCTTTGGCTTAACCCGGGCAACAAGCAATTTTTTAGCTTGACCTAACACGCCATAGATGTAGAGGTATCCATCTGGTTTGGAAGCACCTGCCATGGTGGTATTAACAAAAATACCTGCCCCGAACGAGCCTTTCTCGCTCTCAGTTCTGTCTAGAAAAAATGGTGTATCTTTTTGTTCGTAGTTCTTGAAAGGGATAGGTTCTCCTGACTTAATTTTTAGGAGGGTATTTCCAACTTCTTCAAAGCCGAAGGCGGCATCGCTGATCGTTTTCACACGATAGGCAAAGATGAAGATTGAATTGTTTACTTCCTGATTTACGAAACCGTCTCCGAGCCAATAGTAATCACCCGCGCCTGTATTTGGCGTTTTTGGGATGAATACGCTTTGAGGCTGTAGGCCTTCCTTTTTCCAATAGAAATTAAGGTTTTTTGGATCAGGGTAATTTCCATCAAGTAAAGCGACAGCGTTATGGATCATCTTAGAATCCGGCTGGAGTTTACCTTCTTTAATCTCCCCTATCATCGTATCGCTAAAAATGATTAAGGTCCTTTTTGACTTGGATTTTGATGACTCTACACCATTCATAGGTATGGTATAAATACCATCTCCACCGAACCAACCCGAAGATTTATAAAAAAGATTTGTCCAGTCGGCAGCCACTGAAACGCTGAATTTTATTTGTTTCAAGTTCTGCGAAATAACTATTAGTGGTGCTGAAAAGACAAAAAATAGGACTAGAAGGCAAGGTTTCACGGTTTGAAGTTAAGGTTTTAAGGTGAGAGTGAGCGATTAGTGGTGCGGGTATTATTCAATATTAATATGAATGAAATAAGCGCCTACCTAAAGGCAAGAAACTTGACGCTACGCTGCTATCTACGAAATCGACGGACGATCTTTACAAGCGACTCTTTGATCTATCGCAGTCAATGGACTACTACAGGTACAGTTTTTTGGCGAGGTTGGTTAACCTAAGAGCGGTATTTTATCAATAGAAAATAGTTAGTCTTGCTGTTGACGCAATAAGCCCGAGTAGCGCTCAAGCAAATTAATATACTTATTCTTCCAATATTCATCATCCCGGATCTCGGCGTCAGAAGCAATGAGTTCCGGGTCTTTTATTATAGCTGTGGGCAGATCTGCAGTAAAGTCATACTCAATGGCCTCGGCAATCTTTTCAAGAACTCCGGCTTCCAACTCAGGTTCAGCAAACCAATTGTACATCGACCTTTGATCAACTCCAATTGCATTAGCTAATTTGCTAATATTAAGACCTTTCTTTCTAATTACTTTCTCGAGTAACCGACCCATGTGTATCTCCATCAATAATTTGGCTACTGAAAGAGATTAATAATAAAGAAATTTATTTGTTTTAAAGCAACCATCATTTGTTAATGAACAAGTATAATATTTTAGCATATCCGTATAAATACTCGAATAAGTACGTATAAAACGCAAAAATAGTTTTGTTGCAAAAGCAAAGAGCCCTGCGGTTTTCGGGCTCTTTACTTGTTATTTCCCTGATAATTTGTCAGAAAGCATCTTCATGTAAAAGCCTCCGACAACGCTACGTGCCTTGAAATTATCACGTATGCCTGTGTTTGAATCGTAGAAATCATTTAATGGAACTCTCGATTCTGTCTCGATAGCATGTTTATATACTGGATGCACCAATGCTTCAAAATCTTTCTGGTTACTTGTAAAAGCTGCCGTCCATAGGATCCAGTCATTTTTTGTGTACGCCTTTCTGCTGTCTAGTGGCAAACCGTATTTATTTTGTTTAGTTGCATAATACTTAATCTCCTTATCATACACCTCTTGTGGGAATAGATTCAGTTTTAAAACTTTATCCCATACGAGGTTGTATTTTTGGCTCCAGGTATTTTTATCATCGAAAGTTAGTGCATAGTGGTCACCGGCATTAGCCATCTCCATCCATTTTGGAACCATGTTTTCTGCGATAGCCCTGTATTTTTTAGCAACATCATCATAACCTAAAGTCTGTGCCATCTGCGCATAGCAGGCAATACCAACGATAGCCTTCACAGATAAATTGGCATTTCTGGCCAGGTGACCAGCAAAATCATCCGTACATAGTTGGGTTTTAGGATCCAAGCCTTCTCTCGTCAGATAATCTGCCCAAATTGTCAATGTTTTCCAATGCTTTTTAGCATAGTTTGCATTTCCTTCCGCTTTTGCAATCGCTGCTGTTAAAATGATCATGTTACCCGATTCTTCTACCGGCATCGGCTCTCCATAAGTCTGACCGTTTGCCAATGGATAAG
>JACMPF010000019.1 GCA_014377665.1 Pedobacter sp.
AAATCAAGGTGCGAAAAATCAGTTGCCGATCAACTGACCAAATCAGGATTCGAGGTTTATTGCCCGCTTTTGAAATTAAAAAAGCAATGGAGTGACCGATGGAAATGGGTGGAGGAGCCCCTGTTTCGCTCCTATTGTTTCGTAAATGTGGAAGATGCTGAAAGAGAAAAAGTGTTTTCGGTGCCAGGTGTAGTTCGTTATTTATATTTTTGCGGAAGGCCAGCCACCATACGCAATAAAGAAATGGATCAGCTAAAAAACTGGTTGACAGCATATGATCATGAAAGTTTGGAGGTAAAAGGCTTAAACGCCAGCGATAAGATTGTGTTTAAATCGGGTGCTTTAATGGATCAAAAAGCAGAAGTAGTAGATAGCAAAGGTAATTTTGCACTCCTTTATTTAGAAAATATGGGAATGCAGGTAAAAGTTGATTTGAGAAAGAATATAGTGGAGAAATTAAATATTTCTTAGTTAAAACATCTAATAAAATATGTCCCTACGGTGCAATGATTTGTGACTGAAAGGGCGGAGCCATGGCAAGACCTCAAAAATTGATATTAAAATGAAAACAGCATTAATCACCGGAATTACAGGACAAGATGGTTCATACTTGGCAGAATTTCTATTAAAAAAGGGTTACTACGTTCATGGTATTAAAAGACGAAGCTCCCTATTGAATACAGACAGGATTGACCACCTGTATCAAGACCCACATGAAGAAGGGGTAAAGTTGAAACTCCATTATGGTGATTTGACCGATTCAACCAACCTTATTAGAATAATTCAAGAAGTGCAGCCCGATGAAATTTATAACCTAGCGGCCATGAGTCATGTACATGTGAGTTTTGAAATGCCTGAATATACAGCCAATGCTGACGGTATTGGAACATTACGAATATTGGAAGCCGTACGCATCTTGGGGTTAGAGAAGAAAACGAGAATCTACCAAGCTTCTACTTCCGAATTGTACGGACTCGTTCAAGCAGTACCTCAATCTGAAACTACACCATTTTACCCAAGGTCCCCTTATGCAGTGGCAAAAATTTATGGCTACTGGATTACCGTAAATTATCGAGAAGCTTATGGATTATATGCTTGCAATGGCATATTATTCAACCATGAGAGCCCCTTACGTGGCGAAACTTTTGTGACCAGGAAAATCACACGAGCGGCTGCTAAAATAGCACTAGGCTTACAGAAATGTCTTTATTTAGGGAACTTATCTGCTCAACGAGATTGGGGACATGCTAAAGATTACATAGAAGCCATGTATTTGATTCTTCAGCAAGATCAGCCAGACGATTATGTCATCGCTACGGGGATTACCACACCTGTGAGAGATTTCGTGAAAATGACCTTTGCAGAATTAGGAATAGAAGTAGAATTCAGTGGTAAAGACGAACACGAGAAAGGCGTAATTATCGGCGTCGATGAAGCAATAATAAAAGAATTGGGATTAAATGCAGCTCAACTCAAACAAGGTCAAACGGTGGTAAAGGTTGACCCTAGATATTTCAGACCTACAGAAGTTGATCTTTTGTTGGGCGATCCAACCAAAGCCAATACAAAGCTGGGTTGGAAACCTAAGTATGATTTAGCCGCTTTGGTAAAAGATATGATTCATTCAGACCTCGCCCTAATGAAAAAAGATGAACACTTGAAAGCAGGTGGTTTTAAGGTGTTGAATTATTTCGAATAGTAAAAATTCAGTACTATAACTTATTGTCGTTTACTGGTTAATCTTTTGATTTTATAATTAAATTCGCCCTTGAAGAGAATCCATAAAACATTGAAAAGCTGTACTTATTTCTCTTTAATAAAAAGATGCGCCCAATGATGTTTAAAACTCGAAGAATGAAGATTTCAAAATACCATATTCTCCTATTATTTTCTTGGCTCCTATTAGCTGGTTTAAATGCTCATGCTCAGACCACAAACAACGCAGGGAATTTGAGTTTGGCTTATCAAAAAGCAAAATTGAAGGGAATCAGTAACCAAGAGTTTTTTTTATTGGCCAAACAACAGGGCTATAAAGATTCAGACATCCAAGCTGCTATAAATTCTGGGGGAGGATCTTCCTCAAATGCTTCTGGCGGCAATCAGATCAATTCCTCTTATAACCAAAGACAAATGGTTCAATTAGGGGGTGAGAATGTTTTTTTATCAGGTGATTCATCCTCGGCGGTTAATGCCTATGAGAAAAAGATTTTTGGATACGAAGTGTTTAATAACAAGCAGGTGAATTTCACTCCGAATTTGAATATGGCCACCCCCAGAGACTATATTGTAGGGCCAGGTGATCAGCTGGTAATTCAAATCTACGGGATAGCTGAAGGAAGTTTTACACTACCCGTAAGTCCAGAAGGTAAAATAAGTATCCCAAACGTTGGCGTACTTCAAGTAGGTTCTTTAAGTATAGATGCCGCAAAAGCAGCCATTCGACAAAGATTAGCAACTCGATATCCCGGTCTTTCGGGCTCCAACCCTTCCACTTTTGTCATGGTCACCATTGGCAACATCAGAAGCATTAAAGTGAATATGGTAGGGGAGCTAAAAACCCCAGGTACCTATCAACTTCCAGCCTTTGCCACTGTGTTTAATGCGCTTTATATCGCTGGCGGACCCACCATAAAAGGAAGCTTTAGAAAAGTTCAGGTATTTAGAGCAAATCGCTTATTGACCGAAATTGATTTATATGAGTTTTTAACAAAAGGCATCACCAAACAGAATATCCGTTTAGAAGACAATGACGTCATCTTGGTGCCTGCTTATACAAACAGAATCGAACTAAAAGGCGAGGTAAGAAGAGCTGGGCTATATGAACCATTAGGGAACGAGTCTCTTAGCCAAATCATTGCCATTGCAGGTGGTTTTACAAAAAAAGCTTACGAAAAAAATGTTTCTGTTCAGCGCTACACAGACAAACAGCAAGAACTTTTAACCATAGAAGAGTCTAAATTTGGGAAATTTGACTTTAAGGATGGAGATGTGGTATTAATCGGCAAAGTACTGGATCGTTTTGCTAATAGGGTTCAAGCAGTAGGTGCCATCAATTTTAGTGGAGATTATGAATTAACAGAGGGGATGAAACTCAATGACCTACTCCAACAAGCAGGAGGGTTAAAAGCTGATGCCTTACTAGAAAGAGCCACTTTATATAGAACGCTACCTAATTTAGAACAGCAAATCATCGCCATAGATTTAGCAAAAGCAATGGCTGGTGATCCACAATACAACATCCCATTACAACGAGAAGATTATTTGAGCATTTCAAGCATCTATGATTCCCGTAGATTATTCTACGTTAAACTAGAGGGCGAAGTGAACAACACTGGTGTATTTCCTTTTGCAGAAAATATGACGGTAAAAGACCTCATTTTGAAGGCAGGAGGATTTAAAGAAGCAGCCAGTGCGAACGGAATTGAAATCATTCGTAGAAATAAAGACGATTTAAATTCTATTGCAACGGTCATCAAATTAGATATCGATAAAAACTACCTTTTCGAAGATCAAAGTAAAGCCCTAAAACTGGAACCTTTCGACATGGTTTTCGTAAGGACTCAGGCTGAATTGAGGCCCTACCAATATGCCTACGTAAATGGGGAAGCGCAAAGAACAGGTCAGTTTGTGTTGGATAAACCTAATGTACTGATATCAGAATTGTTAGAAAGAGCCGGAGGAGTAGCTGAGTCAGGAGATTTAAAAGGTGCTGTTTTATTAAGGCGAACTATTTTTTATAAGGACGCTTCTGCCAGACAACAATACCTGAATGAACTCAGGGAAATAAAAGCCAAAGTAACGGACTCTACAGCGATAGGAAGTACCGAATCTAACCAAGTTTTATTGAACCAAATAGATAAGGAAATCAATCGGGTGGATTATGAATTGAATGGAAAATCTAAAATAGATACTTCAGGTATTTTTTTTCCTAAAAAAGACTTATCTCCAGAAGAAAACAATAATAACGAAATTAAGAAGGAGCTTTTGAACATCAAAGAACTTCGCAATAACCTGCAAGTCAAAATGATTAGCAGTCTAAATAATGTGACCATCAATAACAATAGGTACGAATTCGTGAGTATCAATTTAGATAAAAT
>JACMPF010000158.1 GCA_014377665.1 Pedobacter sp.
GGAGATACTAAGAAATTAGCCATCATGGGCGCATTGTCATTATACCTAGACTTTTTAAATATCTTCTTATTCCTTCTAAGGATATTCGGAGGCAGAAGATAATAGCTAATAAATATCAAAAAGAGCTCACATTTATTGTGGGCTTTTTTTGTGATTATAACAAAATAAGTCGGAGCAGCCTCTGGGCTTCTAGGTAGCTCAGAGCATACTCCTAGGGAACTCCTAGCCATAATAGGGCCTTTTACCCAACAAATAGGCTCTAAGCCCACTGTTAGTCCTCAACTAGTGCTACAGTAGCTACAAAAGTCTTCAAAGCATTAATCATAGATTTTTTGGAAATGATTTTTCTTTATTGCATTTTTGCAATGCTTATAGAGAAAGACGGAGGGATTAGACCCTGCGAAGTCTTAGCAACCTGTGCTTACAAGGTGCTAAATTCTACTGGAATGGCCATGATGCCTCCTGAAAGATAAGTTAGTTAGTAGCATAAAGCTGGTGTTAAACGGCTGGTCTCCATAACTTTCCCTTAAGCTTTGTTTGTAATTAGTTCGGCACTTGTTTAGGCCTCAGCCTCTATCAATTTTAGCTTATTACCTGCTCATATAGTATAACTTAAATGGACATTAGAGAAGAATTAGAGAAACGTATCCTGATCATTGATGGTGCCATGGGCACAATGATCCAACGTTACATTCTAACAGAAGAGGATTTTAGAGGGGAAAGGTTTAAGAATCATCCCTGTGATGTTAAGGGAAATAACGATTTATTAAACCTAACCAGACCAGACATTATTAAGGCCATTCATACAGAATATCTAAAGGCCGGCACTGACATTATAGAAACCAACACTTTCAGTACACAACGCATATCCTTGGCAGATTACCAAATGGAAGAGCTGGATTATGAAATGAGTTTCGAAGGTGCCAAAATAGCTAAAGAAGCTGTTAATGAGTTCATGAAGGCAAATTCTGGTCGGAAATGTTATGTTGCCGGTGCCATTGGGCCAACCAATAGAACACTTTCTATTTCACCAGATGTAAACGACCCTGGTTACAGAGCACTAACATTCGACCAGCTTGTTGACGCCTATTATGAGCAAATCAGGGGATTGATAGACGGTGGATCCGATGTTTTACTTATCGAAACCATATTTGATACGTTAAACGCCAAAGCGGCGATCTATGCAATAAAGAAATACGAAGCGGTTATCGGTCGCAAAATAGAGATCATGATTTCCGGTACCATTACAGATGCGTCTGGAAGAACATTATCCGGCCAAACAGTAGAGGCATTCCTAAATTCTGTTATCCACGCTAAACCCTTAAGCATTGGTTTCAACTGCGCCTTGGGGGCGAAAGACATGAGACCTCACATTGAGGAGCTTTCTGCAAAAGCAGGATGTTATGTATCTGCTTACCCCAATGCCGGACTGCCTAATGAGTTTGGTGCTTATGATGAGATGCCTCACGAAACTGCACATCTTGTGGAAGACTTCATTCAACATGGTTTTGTGAATATTGTTGGTGGTTGTTGCGGAACTACACCAGATCATATTGGTTGCATCGCTGAAAAAGCAAAAGGCATTGAACCGAGAAAAATCCCTGTTATTGAGGACTTTCTGCGCCTGAGTGGGCTGGAACCCGTAGCGATCACACCAGAGAGCATCTTCGTAAACATTGGAGAACGCACCAATATCACAGGTTCACCTAAGTTTTCGAAGCTTATTTTAAGCGGAGACTTTGAGGCTGCACTAACTGTTGCGAGACAACAGGTGGAAGGTGGTGCTCAAGTGATTGATGTAAACATGGATGAAGGCATGATCGATTCCGAAGCATCTATGACTAAGTTTCTCAACCTTATCGCATCTGAACCAGATATCTCCAAGCTTCCCATCATGGTCGATTCTTCCAAATGGACGGTTATTGAAGCCGGCTTGAAGTGTTTGCAAGGAAAAGGCATAGTGAACTCAATTTCCCTTAAAGAGGGCGAAGATAAGTTTAGAGAAAGCGCACAAAAGATCATGACTTATGGCGCAGCTGTTGTGGTAATGGCTTTCGACGAGCGTGGGCAGGCAGACAGTTTTGAGAGAAGAAAAGAGATCTGTAAAAGATCTTATGACATATTAGTTAACGAGATTGACTTTCCTGCACAGGACATTATTTTCGACCCAAACATCCTGACAGTTGCAACAGGACTAGAAGAGCACAACAATTACGCTGTTGATTTTATCAATGCAACAAGATGGATTAAAGAAAACCTGCCTCATGCAAAAGTAAGTGGTGGGGTATCCAATATTTCCTTCTCCTTTAGAGGTAACAATACAGTGAGAGAGGCCATGCATTCTGCATTTCTTTACCATGCAATTAAGGCGGGATTAGATATGGGAATTGTAAATGCAGGGATGCTTGAGGTATATCAAGAGATTCCACCTGAACTTTTGGTGTTGGTAGAAGACGTACTTCTAAACCGCAGAGATGATGCTACCGAGCGACTGGTCGAATTTGCAGATACCATAAAAACCAAAGGAAAAGAGATCATTAGAAACGAAGAATGGCGTAAAGAGTCTGTAGAATCAAGACTTTCCCATTCGTTAGTAAAAGGAATCATCGAATACCTTGATGCCGATGTGGAGGAAGCAAGACAGCAATACCCGAGACCAATACATGTCATCGAAGGTCCACTGATGGATGGCATGAACATCGTTGGTGATCTTTTTGGTGCTGGTAAAATGTTCTTGCCTCAGGTAGTAAAATCTGCAAGAGTAATGAAAAAAGCCGTAGCTTATCTACTGCCATTTATCGAACAGGAGAAGCTCGAAAATCCAGATCAGGATCAGAATTCATCTGCCGGTCGGGTACTAATGGCTACGGTAAAAGGTGACGTACATGACATTGGAAAAAACATTGTAGGGGTTGTATTGGCTTGTAACAACTTCGAAATCATAGACATGGGTGTAATGGTACCTGCTCAAGATATCATAAAAAAGGCAAAAGAAGTCAATGCAGATATAATTGGTTTAAGTGGCTTAATTACTCCATCGCTAGATGAAATGGTACATTTTGCCAAAGAAATGGAACGTGAAGGGTTTACCATTCCTTTGATTATTGGCGGCGCGACTACTTCTAGAATACATGCGGCGGTAAAAGTGGCTCCAAACTACTCCGGCCCTGCTATTCACGTCCTTGACGCTTCCAGAAGTGTCACCGTTTGCAGCACTTTAATGAACAAAGAAACCAGGGCTGAATACATCTCGGGGATCAGGGCGGAATACGATAAAGCGAGAGAAGCACATTTGAATAAGCGTTCAGACAAACGCTACAAAACTATTGAAGCAGCAAGAAAAGACAATTTTAAAATAGATACAACATTGGTTGCTCCTGCTCCTACTTTTACAGGAACAAAGGTGTTTGAGAATTATCCTTTAGAAGAACTCGTTCCATATATTGACTGGACACCTTTTTTCCAAACCTGGGAGCTTCGTGGAAGTTACCCTCGTATATTGGAAGACAAGTTGGTAGGTGATGAGGCGAGGAAACTCTTTGAAGATGCAAAGGCATTGTTGAAACGTATCGTTGATGAAAAGCTGCTTACTGCGAAAGCGGTTATCGGCTTCTGGCCAGCGCAGGCAGTTGGTGACGACATTGTGTTGGATGTAGACGGTAAAGAAGTGGTGATCCATACGCTCCGTCAACAAGCAGAAAAAACCGATGGTAATCCGTATTATGCTTTGTCAGATTTTATCGCTCAGAAAGAAGCTGGTATACCAGACTACTTCGGTGGCTTTGCATTAACAACTGGAATCGGTTGCGATGAACTAGTCGCAGAGTTTGAAGCTAACTATGACGATTACAACAGCATCATGGCAAAGGCGCTTGCTGATAGGCTGGCAGAAGCATTTGCGGAAAGAATGCATGAGTTGGTGCGTAAAGACTACTGGGGCTATGCTAAAAATGAACACTTAAGCAACGAAGACCTAATCAAAGAGGAATACGCAGGTATTCGTCCGGCTCCGGGATATCCGGCTTGTCCGGAACATACAGAAAAAGGCACCTTATTTACCTTACTTGATGCGGAAGACAAGATTGGATTGCACCTTACCGAAAGCTATGCAATGTATCCGACTGCAGCTGTAAGCGGGTTTTATTTTGCTCACCCACAATCAAGATATTTTGGTTTGGGTAAGATCACTAAAGACCAGATCGAAGATTACGCAGTAAGAAAAGATATGTCCATCGATGAAGTAGAGAGATGGTTAAGTCCTAATCTCGCTTATTAACATCATGAAAGGCAACAAAACCTATCTAACCAAGCAAAAAAACGACACCACGAAATGAAAATCATTGACCATATAAATAATGCCAACGGTAATACCCTATTCTCATTTGAGCTTCTTCCGCCTATAAAAGGGCAAAGCATCAAAGGAATTTTTGATGCAATAGATCCATTGATGGAGTTCAACCCTCCATTCATTGATGTGACTTATCTTCGTGAAGATTACATCTATAAGCAACATGCAAATGGCCTTTTAGAAAAGGTAGCTTACCGCAAGCGTCCTAGTACGGTTGCTACCTGCGCAGCCATTATGAACAAATATAAGGTTGATGCAGTTCCTCATTTAATTTGCGGGGGTTTCACTAAGGATGAGACAGAAAATGCATTGATAGATATGCAGTTCTTAGGCATCGACAACGTCTTGGTGTTGAGAGGAGATGCCAGAAAAAGCGATAGTGCTTTTATACCTACTCCGGACGGACATGCCTTTGCGTCAGACCTGCTTGGTCAGGTAGCAGACATGAACAAAGGAAAATACTTACACGATGACATGGGTACTTCCGAAAGGACTGATTTCTGTATTGGTGTTGCTGGCTATCCTGAAAAGCACTTCGAATCGCCTAACCTGGATACTGATTTCAAGTACTTAAAAATGAAGGTAGATATGGGGGCAGAATTCATTGTTACTCAGATGTTCTTCGATAATTCTAAATACAAGGAGTTTGTAGATAAATGTCGCGCAAATGGCATTAATGTTCCCATCATACCGGGGCTAAAACCAATCACAAATAGCAAACAATTGGTAAGTTTACCAAAAATATTCCATCTGGACATCCCACTCCCATTGAGTGAAGCGGTACAGGCTTGCAGCAATGAGAAAGATGTGAAAGCCGTTGGTATTGAGTGGATGATTAGCCAGTGTAAGGAGCTTAGGTCTATGGGTGCACCAGTGCTTCACTTCTATACGATGGGTAATCCAGAGCCTACAAAAAAGATAGTTCAGGGCGTATTCTAGTATTTTTTGGAATACTCTTTGTATCTTACAATTCCCCAGAGAAGTTGAGCTATGAAAAGACTATTGATTCTTACTACCTTAATTACCGCCTCTATCGCTGCTTGTACAACGATGAAGCCGGGTACAATAGGTTCTGAGGGTTTATCACAATTAACAGGCGTTTGGGAAATGAACCATATCTCCGGGCCAAGGATTGCGTTCAACGGGTTGTACCCTGCAAAAATACCTGTCATTGAATTCAATACCCGAGAAAAAAAATTTAGTGGTCACACGAGCTGCAACTCATTCTCAGGAACATTAGTTGCCGATGACAATACGATTAGCTTCAATGAACCCTTTGCCATGACAAAAATGGCTTGCCCTGGTGAAGGAGAAACTACCTTCTTACAAATTCTGCAGAAAGTCAATACCTACTCTGTGAGTAACGATACCACCTTATACTTCATGATGGGTGATATCGTCATTATGCGTTTCATTAAAAAGAATTCAGGTACTCCTTAAAGTCCAGATAACTTACTGTCATCTTTGTTGCTTTCTTTACTTTCGAATGTAAGAAAGCCACCTGATCAGGATTAGTGATTTTTTCTTTCAACTCAGCAGGAAACACATCTGGAAATTTGCAAGCATGAGCGGTTGATAAAAATACTCCTGCCTCTTCATACTTCTTATCTTCTGCGTAACTTTTCAAGGCTAGGTAGGCGATTGCTGTGTGCGGACAAGCGATGTATTGAAATTGCTCATAAAGTTCATTCATCCCCTCCAATGTTTGCTCATCGTTAAAACTGTAGCTGGTCACCACCTTTTTAAGAGCTTGGGCATCATTCTGGAAAAGATCCATAATTCGTACAAAATTACTCGGTGCACCCACGTCCATTGCATTTGCATAGGTTTGCACGGATGGCTTTGTCTCATACACCCCTGTTTCCAAAAATCTTGGAACAGTATCATTTACGTTTGTTGCTGCAATAAACTGCTCAACTGGTAACCCCATCTTATAGGCAAACAGACCCGCAGCGATGTTGCCAAAATTACCTGAGGGTACAGAGAATACCACGCGATCCTTACCCTGCCTCCTTAGTTGAGCATAAGCATTGAAATAATAGAATGTTTGAGGGATGAGCCTGGAGATGTTAATAGAATTTGCAGATGTTAGCCGGAGTTTCTCATTAAGTTCCGTATCCGCGAAAGCTTGTTTAACCAAGGCCTGGCAGTCATCAAAAGTTCCATCAATTTCTATCGCATGAATATTTTGTCCGTTGGTACACAATTGAAGTTCTTGAATTTCGCTGACTTTACCTTTTGGATACAAAATGGTAACCCGTGTATTTGGAACACCGAGAAAACCTAAAGCAACGGCTCCACCGGTATCACCAGAGGTAGCTACAAGCACATCAAGCATCTTTTCATTTTCCTTTAAGAAATAGGCCATCACTCTACTCATGAAACGCGCGCCAAAATCTTTAAAAGCCAAAGATGGTCCGTGAAATAATTCAAGAACATACATTTCATTATTTAACGCCACTACAGGAGCTTCAAAATTGATCGCATCGTCTATGATGGCTTGTAAATCTTCAGAGGGAATAGCCTCCTTAAGTAGAACGGAGGCAACCTTAAAGGCGATCTGAGAAAGCGTAAACTTATCAATGTTATCTATAAACTCCTGATCCAATTTAGGCACGTATGAAGGCATATATAAGCCCTTATCCAAAGGCATGCTATTGAAAACCGCAGTAGCGAAGTCTACTTCAAGATTGTGGTTATTTGTACTGTATAATTTCATGTTGGCTGTGGTTTGATTAGTCCAATATTACCGGACCTTTTTTATTTACTTCCGAGACAAATGAAAGACTATTGATGGCTAATCCTTTCAAATGACTCTGCAGTTTTTCTGTGATCTTGTTGGCTGTTTCGGCATCTTTTGTTAGCGCAAATACGGAGGGTCCTGAGCCTGAAATACCGAATCCAATAGCACCCGCGCCTAGTGCCAATTGCCGCAGGACATAAAAATCAGGGATCAGTATGGCGCGCGTAGGTTCTACCAGCACATCTGTCATACTACGCCCAATCAGGTCATAATCCTTCATAAACAGACCACTTACCAAGCCTGCTACATTTCCCCATTGGGTTACGGCATCTTTCAATAGTACTTTTGAGCGGATCATTTGTCGGGCGTCTTTTGTTGGCACGTCTACTTCAGGATAGACAATTGCAGCATGCATATCTTCAGGATAGGGCAAACTAATAATATCTAAAGGCTCATAGCTTCTGATCAGCACAAAACCACCCATTAATGCTGGCGCCACATTATCTGCATGTCCGTAGCCACAGGCTAACTCCTCCCCTTTCATTGCAAAAGGAACTAGCTCCTGATTAGTAAGGAGATTATCAAATAGTGAGTTGACGGCAAATAAACCAGCGACAGTACTTGCAGAGCTGGAACCAAGGCCACTCCCTATTGGCATTTTTTTATGAAGTTCGATATCAAGCCCAAAATCCGGTTTACCGATATGGTTCAGGTAATGTTGAACACTGGCACTCACGGTATTCTTTTCTGGGCTTAGCGGAAGTTTACCTTCATCACCAGTGATCTTTGAAATTGTGATGCCTTTAGTTTCTGTAA
>JACMPF010000159.1 GCA_014377665.1 Pedobacter sp.
AAAGAGATTGACCTCAAAGCTCAAATTAAATCATTTGAAGACCAATCATCATCAAATTAATTCTCCCCTTTTCTAGCCCTTGAAGCAAAAAAGCCAGCAGTTATGTATAACTACCGGCAAAGTAAGTGGTCCCGACGAGAACCCATCAAGAAATCGAACCGGGCTCAGATAGCATTTACACATTGTTTTATTTGATATGTCATAACAGGTAATCTATATGGTAACCGAATAAAATGATTTGAAGTAAGTAACTTTTGAAAGAACTGTTGCTGTATAAAAATACTAAACGTATTGATTTTAAGAAATATTACTGTTAGATCCTATTATTGTAATATACATGGTTATTTATCAAACGGATTAAACCGGAAAGCTTAGACACCAATATCATTTATAGAAACTAAAAAATTGGATGTGGACATCTTTCGGATAATCTTCACATTCTCAATAATTATCAAAAGAAACGGTTTTATAATAGGTTAGTTACATGCAATACTTTAGATATCTCGATAACTCAACTTCCCCAGATCGTCAGATGTATATGCCAATTGAATTATTTACTAGGATTCTGATCGAAAAGTGTACCAGTTAGCGAGGCTCAAACGCCAGTTAATCAATTTGTTTTTCCCAACTTTCCCCTTGCCATAATAACTCTTTGTTATTTTTGATAAAGAGCAAATCATGATTGTAAAGCTCGAACTCAAAAAAACATAAATCGAAATATGGCAGGGTGATGGTCAAATAATTAGTCTTTTCAGTATCAATATCTTCTTCAAGAATATCAAACATTATTCTACTCTTATATGAAGTCACACCGGAAATATTTGCATTAATAGAAAAAGTAAGATGATTTCTGTTAACTGAATTCGAAGTTTTTGACCATAAATATTTTTGTTTAGGAAGGCGTATTAAATTTGCATTTGTAGAAATATGTTTACTAACATCATCATTAAAAGTATACGAAAAAAAAACAGGAGTGCCGTTCTTATAATAAATAAGACTCTCGGGCAAGTAAACTTCAATATATAAACTATCTGGCGAGAATTTATTCTGTTTCTTCAATTCATATTTAAAACCATCTTGCTTTTGATAAAAATTCTCACTTACAATTTCTAAAACGTCATTGCCTATTTGCTTCCATCTGCCTTTGGACGAATAACTACATTGCTCTAATTCAAAATGACCACTGCTTTTTGGATTAGAAATCATATAAGTGCTATCAGCTTTAAGTTCAAGGTGAATACTCGACCCTTTTACCTTGTACATGCCTTGCGGAGCGTTCAAAGTGTTTTGTGCCTTGCAATTTATTTTGCAGAACATAAATAAAATTAAAAAAATATGTATTTTCATTTTTTACTATTTGAGCTTTTCGTAAACAGGCGTACCATCTGGTAGCTTTATATTCATTAGAGTTGTTTGATTGATATCTTTTAATGATTGTGCTCCGACAGGATAATTGCCATCGTATGCATAACCGACTCGATAAGAATTAACTTCATTATTACGCGCCCCCGCTTTAGTTGTAGCAGAATTTAGTAGATTCCCATTATTACTAAATTTTAGGCCACCTGCCTGTAATGACTGCCCAATGTGTCTCATCTCATGTAAGTGCAGTCCTGTAGAACTTCCTTCAATTTGTATAACTCCCTTAGAATCCTTAACTACGCCGTGCGTTCCATCACTCTGACTAGGACCGGCAAGAGCAAAGGTTTCTTTTGCTTCTCCAATGGCTTTAATATCCCCAAGCGCCTGGTTTAATAGCCCTACTTTTGAATTATTATCAGCTAGTCTATCTTGAAGTTTTCCATGTTTTTTTTCGCTTAACCCTCCTTTATCTATCTGCGATTGAATTTTAGCATTATCGTTACCTATACTTGTGATTCTACTGTTTACACGCTTGTTTAATCTTTCTCCATATTTAGGGTCTTCCCAGATCATACCGGTTGGATCATTGTATCTTATTGAATTATTATTAAATGCAACATATGGGGAAGTTGCGATTTGTTTTGAATCAGCCGCCAATGGATCAATTACATGCCATCTTGCAATCACTGGATCATAGAACCTTGCCCCATAATCATATTCGTTTGAAAGAAGCTTCATTTTCTTGAACGTACTTATTGTAAAGTTCGAGATCACCTTGAGCAAAGGTTAATTGAGTGCTAAAAATAATAAGACTAACTACGAAAATTAAGATAGATAAATGAGAACGTCGAGCTTTCATAACAGGGAGGACATTTGGTCAATTAAAGCTAAACAATAAAACCTAAGATTGAATTAGAAAATTGTTTTGATGCAAAAAAGGCAGCCCAAATGGACTACCTCAGGAATTATCAAACCTAGGGGGAGATTATTCTTTGTTTTTAAATGCGCTGTCAATTCTATCTGTCAGATCTTCTAAATGGTACTTAGACAACCCTGTGGCGCTTGAAGTAGATGCTTTTATCGCTGTATTTAATTCACGAAGCTGACCTTTTGCAACTGAAACAACATCGCCTTGTGTTGGTGTACTACCTAAAGTAACTCTACCACCTCGTACGGTAATCGTACTCGCTGCAGGCGTAGTCGGATTAATGATGGCAATAAGTCTGTCTACATAACTTTTTTGTAGGTTACGACGATATACATCGATGGCTGCGTTAGATTTCAATTCAGAGAAGATCGATGCCTGCATATCTGTAAAGAAATCTGTGATCTTATATGCTGTCGCACCATCGGCAGCTTCCGCATTTATCAACTTATTTAAGGTGGTGCTGCTTACCAATCTTGACAACGTAGGTGCTTGCAATCTTGAGATCACCGCTGTAGGATCCTCACCAATTTTATCAAGAACTGATTGGTCTAACAACCAGGTTGGTGTAGTAAACAGCTGTTTATCTAAAAACGCCATCGCTTCTTTCTGCTTATCCGCGGTAGTACGTTGGTAGATTTCACCATCCTGCTCAACTGTTTTGGGAGTTTCAAATACACCACCAATGTTTTTAGAAACGTGCCCCATGTACCTTCCAAGTTGAGTGGTTAATTGTCCGTACATCGTCGTCAGGTTATCATAACCTTCATTCTTAGCTTCAGTCCATTCAGGAAGTTTAACAAGGATTCTTTTCAGGTTTTTAATGCCGTAACTACTTGAGATCATTGCGTTATCACCCAAATCTTCGCTCTGTGAACGCGGATCGTCAGGATTAGTCTCTGTACCAAACCAAAGGCGATGATTTTTCAACTTCTCTATAGTCAATTTGTTTAACACAGGAACTTCAGCATTTGCCGTTTTAGCATCAGGAAGCATTTTATATCCCCATTCAATTGCCCACAAATCGTAGTCACCAATACGAGGGTAAATACCTTTAGGTTTTATGTTATCTTCTGGTTGAGCTACATAGTTGAAACGGGCGTAATCCATGATAGATGGCGTATGTCCATTAGCCTCAACGAATGCTTTATCACGTAGTTTCTCTGACGGAGTTGTTGAACTTGAACCATAGTTATGACGCAAACCTAAAGTATGGCCTACCTCGTGTGAGGATACGAAACGGATCAGATCGCCCATTAATTCCGGACTAAATTCCATTTTCTGAGCTCTTGGGTCAATAGCAGAAGCCTGGATCATGTACCAATCATGAACAAGTTTCATTACGTTGTGGTACCAGTTGATGTGGCTTTCCATGATTTCGCCACTGCGTGGATCTGAAATACTCGGACCACTTGCATTTGCAATCTCTGATGGCTTATATACGATGGCCGAGTGACTTGCATCATCAAGGCTCCAGGTAGAATCTTGTTTAGCTGTTGGGGCCATTTTTGCCATTATGGCATTTTTGAAACCTGATTTTTCAAAAGCTTTCTGCCAGTCGTTAACGCCAGCCATCAAATAAGGAACCCACTCTTTTGGAGTAGCAGGGTCAATATAGAATACGATTGGTTTAACCGGCTCTACTAACTCGCCTCGTTTGTATTTTGCCATATCAGCCGCTTTAGGCTCTAACCTCCATCGCTTGATCATGTCAATATCTTTTACACCTTGAGAGTTTGAATCAAAATCAGTATAACCAACAGTGAAATAACCAACTCTGGGATCAAAATAACGCGGTTTCATTGGCACTTTTGGTAGAATTACCAAAGAGGCATTCAATTCTACAGTTGACGAACCTGACGGTACGCCAGCTCCAAAGCCTGCAGGTGCTGCTGCACCAAATGGATTCGGAGCTGCTGTTAGTGTGTAGGTTTTAACCACATTAATCTCTACGTTAGTAGGAAAACTTCTTACGCCAAGAACGTAACTTCTGTCGGACAATTGTGTACCTAATCTGAAGTTCGTTTTTGCTGCCGGAGATCCGAAATAAAAGATCTCATTGTCACTATTGATGTAATCAGTCATGTCAATTACGCTACCTTTTTTATTAGGAGAATAAGCAGCTATGTTAAACGCCGCAGCGATTGCCTGAATATTAGAGCGCTGTAAGTTTTGATACATTGCTGTTGTACTGTCCGGACCGTAAGTTCTATATGATATCTTACGCATGAAAATCCTGTTAGAAGGACCTTTCTCGAAACGAATTACTGTACTACCGATTTGGTCGCCAGCATAGCCTGAAGCAGAACGTACTTCTGAACCCGCCTTTGATATTCTGCTCACTACCAGGATATCACGTCCTAAAGTAGAATCTGCGATCTCAAAGAAAAACTTATCATCCAGTTTGTGCGTAGTAATCATACCTCTACGGCTTACAGCCTTGTTGGTAATCACCTGATCATAAGGTTTTGGTTGTGCTTTTGCAGCGCCTGGGAACCCTATTCCTCCAGCTTTTTTTGTGGTGTCGCTCGTTGCGGGCGTAGTTGTTGGGTTAGTTGGCCTTGTTTGCGCATCAGCAGCTGAAATTGCTGCTGTAGCCAATAAGGTTAACAATAAAATTTTTTTCATGAAATTTAAGTTCTGTTAGTCTTCGTAAAGATAAGATAGTCCATTTTAAATAAACCGTCATTACTATAACTTTGCAGTTACATTAGTGCAGGATTTTAAATATTAACTCCTTTAGCAGCTCTCCATCAGAAGTATTCCCAGTGCTATCCACACCTTTGCTCTTCAAATCGTACTCCCTCATCAAACTAATGGTCTCAAAAGTTTTATTTAGGCTATAATTTCGCGCAGCGGTTTCAAAATCCTTAATAAAATATGGACTTACTCCTAATTCTCTAGCCGCATCACCCTTATTTTGCAAGTAATGATACTTAAGAATCTTTAAGAAATAGGTATTAAGATTTGCCATTACCTTAACTATGGGGTTTGCTTTCGGATTGTCCCCAAAGTAAGTAATAATCTGGTTGCACTTTAACACATTTTTTACCGCGAGCGCTTTCTGAAGTTCAAATACATTATATTCTTTGCTAATACCGATGTTCTTTTGCACCAGATCGGTGTCAATAGTGATGTCCTTGCTAATGTTTAGAATAAGTTTCTCCACCTCATTAGAGATTTTTGAGAGATCTGTCCCCAAGTATTCAGCCATCAGAGCTGAGGCTTGTGGAGCAATCTTATACCCCTTTTCGTAGACAAGGTTCTCAATCCACTCCGCAAGTTTATAGTCCCTCACAAGGTCTGATTGGAACACCAAGCCACTCTTGTTAATCGCTTTAAAAATTTTCTTGCGCTTATCGAAATTAGCATATTTGAAACCGAGTACAAGAATGGTAGACGGCATAGGCTTCTCAAAGTAGTTTAGCACAAACTCAGCTTCTTTGCTGCTTCCCTCTATCTCTTTGGCCCACTTGAGATCCTGAGCTTCCTTAACTACCACAAGCTGAAAATCTGACATCATTGGGTAGCGCTTTGCAGCATTCATGATGGTAGACATGTCTGTATCCTTACCGTATAAAACGGTCTGATTGAAACCACGCTCCATGTCGCTCAGCACATGCTGCTCCATATAATGAATGATCTGGTCAATATAGTAGGGTTCTTCACCATGCAATAGGTACACCGGTTTAAACTTCCTTGCTTTTATATCTCTGATGATCTCTGCAGCACTCATATATTCCTCAAACTTAGCTATTTTTTTTGCCTATTTTTACAGAAATGTCATTTACACCAACCCCACTTAATCTGCCCCATCACCCATTTAAGATTACCTTAAAGGACTCCAGGCATTTTATTTTTGATGAATTAAGGAAAAAACATTTGGTACTTACCCCCGAAGAATGGGTTAGACAGCATTTCATCCAATACTTGATTTCAGAAAAGAAATTCCCAAGATCATTGATACAAATTGAGGCGGGATTAACCCTCAATCAGTTACAAAAGAGAACAGACATCGTGATCTTTAATCAAAACGGAGAAAGGGTCATGGTTATTGAGTGCAAAGCTCCAAGCGTCAAGATTACGCAGAAAGTTTTTGATCAGGCCTCCAGGTACAACTCTATTCACAAAACAAACTGGCTTGTGGTGACAAATGGCCTGCAACATTGCTACGCAAAAATAGACCACGCGAAGGAAAGCTTCGCCTTTGTAATGGATTTGCCGATTTACCAAGAATTATAGTCCGCGCTATTACAGCGCGGCTAGACTTTCTTCAATAATCTTGACCTTTCCTTCTGCATCTGCTTTTTTATTTCGCTCATTTTGGATGATTTCGGGCTTCGCATTCTGAACGAATCTTTCGTTATTTAACTTAGCGTCTACAGCTTTCAGAAATCCTTGCAGGTATAACAGGTCAGCGTTTAAACGCTCACGTTCGGCATCTTCATCAATTTCCTCGTTCAAATTAATGAAGAACTCATCATTACCCACCATGAATGTAACTGCTCCAGGAATCTTTTCGTTTACAAACTCCACCTGACTGATGTTGGCAAGTTTGAATACAATGTTCAACCACTTCTCATATTCGAGGGTTGAATTAAGTTTGATGGCTAGAGGCAATGCTTCTTTAGGCGAGATCTGTTTCGTATTTCTTACATTACGTATCTCCGCTACTAATCCCTTGATGGTTTCCACTTCTTTAAGAAGTACAGCATCCGATGCTCCTACTGTTGGGTAGTTAGCTACAATACAGCAATCCAATTCATCCGTGTGACCAAAGATCTCATCATGCCACAACTCTTCAGTTAAAAATGGCATAAATGGATGTAAAAGCTTTAGAATTCTTTCGAAAAATCCAACAGTAACTTTTAGGGTTTCTGCATCTATTGGGTGCTGATAGGTGGGCTTCACCATTTCCAGGTACCAGGCACAGAAATCATCCCATACTAATTTGTAACAGGCCATCAATGCTTCAGATAACCTATATGATGCAAAGTTGTCCTGAATTTCACTTAAAGCCTCATTGAAACGGTTCTCAAACCAAAGTATAGCCTGCTCATTTGGATTCGCCAGGTTGTCATCAACCTCCCATCCCTTCACTAATCTAAATGCATTCCATATTTTATTGGCGAAGTTTCTTCCCTGTTCGCAATAGCTCTCATCGAACATCAGGTCGTTTCCAGCCGGAGAACACAACAGCATACCTACTCGTACGCCGTCTGCACCAAACTTTTCAATCAATCCAATAGGATCAGGTGAGTTTCCTAGAGATTTAGACATCTTTCTGCCTAGTTTGTCCCGAACAATACCAGTCAGGTAAACATTTGTGAAGGGTTTCTGACCTCTAAACTCATGCCCTGCCATAATCATTCTTGCTACCCAGAAAAACAAAATTTCCGGAGCAGTTACCAAATCATTGGTAGGATAGTAGTAGTTGATGTCTTTATTGTCTGGGTTTTTGAAACCATCGAACACCGATATCGGCCACAACCAGGAAGAGAACCAAGTATCCATTACATCAGGATCCTGGTGTAAAAACGGAGTCAACTGGTATTTGAAACCCGCAGCTTCCGCTTCTGTGAAAACGCCATCCAAATCTTTGAGTTTTAAAAACTCATCTAATGCTTCTTCTTTGGTTTTAGCAACAACCCAATTTCCTTTATCATCATACCATGCCGGAATCTGTTGTCCCCACCATAGCTGGCGACTAATATTCCAATCCCGTACATTCTCCATCCAATGACGGTAGGTGTTTACAAACTTTTCAGGAATCAACTTAACATCGCCATTCAATACATCTTCCAATGCAGGCTTTGCCATCTCATCCATTTTACAAAACCATTGCAAAGAAAGTTTTGGCTCTATAGCTGCGTCTGTACGTTCGGAAAACCCAACCTGCGACTTATAATCTTCGACTTTAGCGAGGTGACCAATTTCATCTAATAACACGGCAATCTTTTTTCTCGCAACAAAACGATCTTCGCCAACCAGCACTACAGCTAGTTCATTTAGTGTTCCATCATCGTTAAGAATATCGATTACAGGTAATTTATGTTTTACACCAAGTTCATAATCATTAAGATCATGAGCAGGCGTTACTTTTAAGCACCCGGTACCGAAATCCATCGTAACGTATTCATCCTCAATTACAGGAATCTCCCTATTAATTAGCGGAACAAATACAGTCTTGCCTTTTAAATGGGTATATCTTTCGTCGTTAGGATTAATACAGATTGCTGCGTCAGCCATTATAGTTTCAGGCCTGGTGGTAGCTACCGTTATGAATTTAGGTTCTGCAGCATCAGAACCAGCCACTAAATAGTTAATGTAGTATAGTTTTTGGTTGACTTCTTTACGAATTACCTCTTCATCAGACACGGCTGTTTTACCTGCCGGATCCCAGTTCACCATTCTAATACCACGGTAGATTCTCCCCTTTTTGTAAAGATGAATGAAACTATCGATAACTGCCTCGGAAAGGTCATCTTCCATTGTGAAGCGTGTACGCTCCCAATCACATGATGCACCGAGTTTTTTTAGTTGCTCCAAAATTATCCCACCATACTTCTCTTTCCACTCCCAGGCATACTTCAAAAACTCTTCTCTTGTCAAATCCTTTTTGCTGATGCCTCTTTCTTTAAGCATAGCCACCACTTTAGCTTCCGTAGCTATAGAAGCATGATCTGTTCCGGGCACCCAGCATGCATTTTTACCCATCATTCGTGCTCTGCGAATCAGAACGTCCTGAATGGTATTGTTCAACATGTGTCCCATGTGAAGCACGCCGGTAACATTTGGTGGAGGGATAACTATAGTATAGGGCTCACGCTCATCTGGCTCTGAATGGAAAAAGTTCTTTGACATCCAATAGCTGTACCATTTGTCTTCTGTTGCTGCCGGATCATATTTAGTAGAAATGCTCATTTTGTTCGAAAAAGTATCGGATTTGAACTGCAAAATTAATAAAAAAAGATCATTTAAGGTTCTGTATAAAGTAATCTATAAGCTTTTGAGATATTGTAACTTTGAACTGTGAAAAATTTCTTAATCGGGGTTCTGTTTGCAATGTTGTGGGCATCGGCATCTGTAGCAACAAAATTCGGAATCCTTTCTGCGCCTCCTTTGGTGCTTGCCAACATACGCTTCTTTTTGGCTGGCATTCTTTTGTTGGGCTATGGTTATTCGTTTAAAAAAAATGCATCCTACAGAATGCCAAATAGGATGGAATGGAAACACCTTGCCATTTTCGGAGCCTTAAATACTACTATATATCTCGGACTGTACGTTTACGCTATGAAGTTTACTGTGGCAGGAATTGGTAGCCTAGCCACCTCAACTAATCCATTACTCATCGTGTTGTTCTCCTCCTTGGTAATGGGTCGCCGCGCGGAGAAAGATGAAATCTTAAGTATTTTTATCAGCATGATCGGCATTGGGATTGCCACCTACCCATTGTTAAAAGATAGCAGCACTTCATTTCTTGGACTTTTGTTGCTGGTATTAAGTATGATCTCGGTTTCTTTTGCGAGTGTTTACTATGCCAGCGTAAGGTGGCAGCTGCCGAATATTCTAATTAATGGATGGCAGGTTACAATAGGGGGAGTATTGTTGCTTCCGATAACGGTACTATTTGGCGACTTCTCCTCAATTATATTCGATAAGCATTTTATATTTGCCATCCTATGGCTTAGCATTGCTGTTTCTGTAATTGGTTTGATCTGCTGGTTCTACCTGCTCAAAATTGATACGGTAAGAGCCTCGCTCTATCTTTTCTTATGCCCCCTATTCGGATTTATCTATGCCTGGTGGCTGATGGACGAGCCAATCACTGTTTACACCATAATTGGAACATTATTAGTGGTGTTCGGACTATTTCTGGGTCAGCGTAAGAAATTCCGGAAAGCTGTTTCAGTATAAGTATTTAAAACTATTACTACATTTATTTACGACCTAACACAATAATATATGTTAAATAATGTTAAATAGTTATAAAAAGCAAACTCATGAAAACTGTAAATGTCTTTTCTTTAACAGCTACTATCCTCAAAAAAGTAGGCCTCATCAAAATCTATTACTGGTTCAATAAGTAATATTTTCATTAGGTAGATTAGTTGCAAATCTCAAACCTTATTTTTACTTCTGTATTTTAACTATACCCTAACTAACTTATGGATATCAACAAATTCAAAGGATGCTTTGCAGTTCTTGGCATTTTGGTTGCAAGCTATTCTGCCAATGCTCAACTGCCAGCTAAACTTATTGATCCTGCTAACATGGATCTGACCGTTAAACCTGGAGATGATTTTTACAATTATGCAAGCGGTGCCTGGGTAAGAAACAATCCTGTTCCTGCTAAAGAAACCCGTTGGGGTACTTTCAATGCTTTAAGAGATTTTAATGCGAACGCTGTAAGGAGTATTGTGGAAGAAGCCGCTGCAGATAAATCTGCTCCCGCCGGATCTGTAAAGAAACGTGTTGGTGATTTCTATGCTGCTGCAATGGACAGCGCTGCAATTGAGAAGTTAGGTTACTTGCCAATCAAAGCTGATCTCGAAAAGATCAAGCAGATCAAGACTTTGCCAAACATTCTGGATCAAGTTGCTTATATGAGAACATCAGGCATAGGTGGACCAATGTTCGGCTTTGGCGTGGGTCAGGATAGAAAAAACGTTGTAAAATACCTACCCCAGTTGAGTCAGGGCGGAACAACGCTTCCAGACCGCGACTACTATTTGTTAGATGATGCAAGAAGCGTAAAGATTCGTGAGGCGTACAATACCTATATGAACACCTTATTTACACTTACTGGAAATAGTCCTGCTGATTCGAAAAAAAAGGCAATGATAGTGATGGCGATAGAGAAGCAGTTTGCAGAAGCACAAATGTCGCGGCTGGAGATGCGCGATCAATATAAAACCTACAATAAATATACGGTTGCTGATTTCAGTAAAACTACACCCAATATTGATTGGATAAGTATGTTTACTAAGTTCAAAGTTACTGGTCAGGATACCGTGTTGGTTTCTGCACCAAAGTTCTTTGTTAGTTTAAATGGCATGCTAAAAACAGTACCTGTCTCTGATTGGAAAACATACTTGGAGTGGAACGTTTTAAAAGCATCTGCTGGTAATTTAAGTTCACCTTTTGTAAAGGCAAGCTTTGCATTTAGTCAGGCGCAAAGTGGTCAGAAAGTGGAAACTCCGAGATGGCAACGCATGTCTAGCTTAACGGATGGAACTATTGGAGAATTACTGGGCCAACTTTATGTTGCCAAGTATTTCAAACCTGAAGCTAAAGCCAGAATGGCGGTATTGATCGATAACCTGAGAAAAGCCTTCGAAATTAGAATTAAGGGTTTGGATTGGATGAGCGAGGTAACGAAGCAAAAAGCATTGGATAAATTACATGCTTTCGTTCCAAAGATCGGTTATCCGGACAAATGGAGAAACTATGATAGCTTAGTGATAAATGGAGCCAGTTACTTCCAAAACCTTCGTAACGCGGGTGCATGGGGATATAATGAGATGATTGACCGTCTTGGCAAACCAGTTGACCGTACCCGTTTTGGCATGACACCCCCTACCGTTAATGCATCTTATAGTCCTACTATGAATGAAATTGTTTTCCCAGCAGGAATTCTACAGTTTCCTTTTTTCGATGCGAATGCTGATGATGCTGTGAATTATGGTGGTATTGGAGCAGTTATCGGCCATGAAATGTCTCATGGTTTTGATGATCAAGGAAGTCAGTATGATAAAGAAGGTAATCTTCGCAACTGGTGGACCGATGAGGATAAAGCAAAGTTTGATTTAAAAACAAAGGCACTTGGTGAGCAATTCGATGCATATACAATATTGGACACGATCCACGTAATAGGTAAATTGACTATGGGTGAAAACATTGGCGACCTTGGTGGCTTGAATGCAGCTTACACCGCGTTTAAGATGACAAAACAGGGTCAGTCTGAAGAGAAGATTGATGGATTTACGCCAGATCAGCGTTTCTTTTTATCTTGGGCACAAGTTTGGAGAGGCAACATCCTTCCGGAAACTGCAGCTCAATTTATAAAAACAGACCCGCACTCCCCAGGTCCATATAGAACAATTGGTGCACCAGTTAATATGGATGCCTGGTATAAGGCTTTCAGTGTCCAACCTGGAGACAAGTTGTATAAAAAACCAGAAGACAGAATAAGAATGTGGTAAAGTAGTTCTACAAAAACGACATCACTTTTTTACTATAGAAACAGGCCCCAGCAAGCCCGATTTGAACAGCGGGGAGTCTTTGCTGTAATGCTTAAATGTTGTAAATGAAAAGCGCTTGCCAGGCCTTGGCAAGCCCTTTAACAACCATTCTGGCCATTTGCCATTTTGGATACCATCGTCAGGTAGTTGTTCATCCCCAATTAGTCTATTTGGCCAAAGGTTAGCGACTTCAATTTCCAGCATATTGTCTTTTGCCCGCAATGCATCGCTGATATCAACCTGCCATGGAGCTGTCCAGACTACGCCTAGGTCTTTCCCATTTAGCTTTACCTTGGCCATATTCTTAACCTCACCGAGGTCCAGAAACCAGTTGCCTTTTGCTATACTTCCCGTGCTAACCTCCATAAATTCAGATGGAGCATCAAATTGTTTTTTATACACTGCAATTCCGGAGTAATACTTAATGCCTTTATCGGCATTTTGCGACCAATCTTCAAGCTTATCAAAGGTTGTTGATTTTGGTCCTCCCCATTTCGGATCAAAGCTTAGTTGCCAAGAACCTTCCAGAACAGTTTTCGATTTTGCAGAAGCAAATATAGAAGCTGGAATCATATCTTTCACACCCTGATCAGAAAACAGAATGAAATAGCTTTGGAATGGCTCGAACCTTAAATCAATTGAAGAAACCTTGCTCATTTGCGGCGGTACATCCAAATCTATAACCTTCCCTGTAACCGCGTCCAATAATACAGGTTTTCTATTTCTGTGATTTCTGAATTTTCCAATAACTGTAACGGCTTTATCAATTCGGTTCGAAACAAAATAAATATCAAAATCTTTAGAAGTCCGATGGGTATAACGTATCGGCCCATTGGACTCGAAATCCAAAGAAACATCCATAGACCTAAGTATCTGCGCTGTTAAGTCGTAATGTGGATACAAGAAATCTAGTTTGGTTTCTAAGTCCCCACCCCATATAACCTTACCTTTGCCAAAAGGCTTCGTAGTTTGTTTCGATGGCGGCTCAGTTCTACCCCATATTTTAGTAGCTTCCGCTTTTACAACTTGATCAGATTGCGGGTAACCGGTTAAACCCGGCGTTTGTTCAGGTGGAGAACCAACGATTATAGCCCCAGCGGCTATTAAACTTCTAAGCTTATCCAACAACTTTGGTGTCATTGTTTTCACTACGGGCAGAACCAGAATACGGTAAGATGCGCCCCCAGGAAAAACAATTTTACCATCATTAACACTGGCTTTATACAATTGACTTGGCGCACAACCATCAAAATTAAACTCCTTTCTATCCGGCATAACGATATCGTTCGTCATGGCAGAAAGGGGTGGCTTGAACACATGAGGCGAACCTTCAGGAGTTAGGTAAAGTATATCGGCAACAGAACTACCTTGTTGCAAAAGATATTGTGAACGTGACAGGTATTCATGGTAAGCGCCCGCCATTGGCCACCAAGTCTGGTTCCTGTTCCATTGAACGCCATACGGACCCATGGTCATTCCAGGTTTTAAGGAATCAGGAAGGGTTTGGTTCTGGAAGGTGTGGAAAACGAATCGGTTGATACCCGTAGCAAAAGCCCAGTCACCTTGATTTTTCATAGATGCCGGGTACTGTTTCCAACCTTCATTATCCTGTGCAGTAAAAGCTTCTGCCGGCACGAGCGAAATGCCGTTAACATGCGCAATTGAAGTCGCTTCTATACAGCTGAAAGCAGAATTAAAACCCAAACCGGCGCTCCAAAACTCAGCCATAGGCACGTCAGCTATCGCCCCAAGTTCCAGGTCTGAATTGGGATTCATATCGTAGGGTTCAATCGAAAGACCCATTGCGTTTTTGTTTGCATACTGCTTTACATACCCAGCATGATTTTGTAATACAAGCTCCTGAGCAGTCTGTCTTAAATCCCAAAGAAAACGCTCGCTCAATGCTATACTTTCGACTACAGTTCCGTTATATGCAGGGTAAAAAGGAAGTGGGTCATAACCCCTTCTTATTATAAATTCTTCTCTAAAATGACCAGTCCAATTCTGGGCACCCATCTCCCAGCTGTCCATATGTAGCATTTTCAATCCGCCGATGTTGTTTTTAGAGTTCTTACCGAGCTTCTTCATCAATACCCCTGTATAGTGATCAAGATGATTCCTCATCGCAAGGGTATCAAACTTATCAGCTTCAAAGCCTAAGCCGGGATAAGGTGCAGGCCTGGTGATGGCACCATTATTACGCTTACCAAATCTTACCACAATCCAGTTACCAAACGGTACCTCCCAGTCAAGTTCACCGTTCGCCTTCATCTTGTCGGTAAGGTCAATAATGTCCTTTTTCAGAATGGCCGATCCGGCGGGCACACTTTCATATTTTGTAGAATAAGATAAGTAAGGTTTCACACCTGGTGCAGAAGAATAAGGCGCTCTGTAGTACAATGCTTTCTCCCCAATATCTGAAATTAAGGGCAAGTCAAAAGGTTCTTTACCATCCGGTGCCGGATAAGCCAGAACCGCCACATCTTCATAATAGTCGTTCCATTGCTTTTTCAGCTCCTCGGTGAATGCACCCTCTCCAAAAAAGGGAGGCTTTGGTTTAGGGATAGGCAAGATTATTCTTGTCCTGTTATTTTTATTGACAATTGTTGTAGACGAAACGAGATGCAACATAGATTCACTTGCTTTTACCCAAGGACCGCCGCTGCCTGTCCATCCTGGCCCAATTCCTAACGTCATGGCAATATCCAGGCGTTCGCATTCGCTAACCGCATGCGCAAACATCAACTGCCATTCATCGCTTAAGAATTCAACCTTCCCTCTTGGAATCCCAACGTTAACTTCTAAGAAGATAAGATTCCCAATCCCAACTTTCTTCATGGATTCTAAGTCGGCAGTTATCGATTCCTTAGTCATATTGCCATCCATAAAATACCAGTATACGCCTGGTTTGCTTGAC
>JACMPF010000020.1 GCA_014377665.1 Pedobacter sp.
TATTATTTTTACACGGCTTCCTGAAACAGAAAATGACGAAGTGTGTGCTCCGCCATTTTCTAAACTAAAAACTAAACTAAATTACTTTACACTTTTTCTTGCTACGATGAAATATCCAATGATGAAAAATACCAGCGCATAGATCAAACTTGAATAAATATCTCTCGTAAAAATATCATGAGCTCCCTTTGATTTGTTCAACGTTAATACGAGTGTTGGGTGACTGTAGGGAATCAGATATGCATATTCCCAACCTTTACTGGCAACAATTATTCCCATGATCACGCCTATAAATCCAATTCCCATTGGCTTTAAGAAATCTCCCCATATTAAACTGATGATAAATTGGACTGATAATATTCCAAGGGATGATAGGAAGAGTTTCAAATACAACTTTGAGAGCATCTCTACGGGAGAGAACTCATTGAACTTAAACTGACTATTTAATAAATGTAAAAGGTGTCCAAATGCAAAAGTTAGAGCTGCAAATAGGAATAAGCTCAATAATATAAGTAGTACAGCATAAAGATACTTGGCTGCATAAATGGAGAACTTATTAAGTGGTTGTGCGAACAAAGTTTTCCAGGTGTCGTTTTTATGCTCAATATTATTGACAGAAAACGCCATAAATATCACATAAAATGGTAGGATCAGCATGCCCATAATTCCAAGTGCAGTACCACTAAATATGCCCCATAATGCATCAGGTGGATAATTCCTTGCAATTACCTTTTCAGCATTACTAAAAAAACCTATCGTGATTAACCCACAGATAACTAGCGGTAATACTATCGCCGCCCAAAAGGCAAGCGTCTTTCTAGACTTATAGAACTCGGATTGTAAAGATATGATCAGTGAGCGCATGTTAATTGTTTTTGGTGATGTCGAGAAAGAGGTGTTCCAGATCCTTACGAACAGGACAAATGCTTGAAACTTGAAATCCGTTATTTACCAAGATTGCATTTATTCTTGCACTTTCTTCAGAAGAACTAAACAACAAGCTTAATCTCTTAGATTCTGAAACGGTCAAAGCATACCCGTGTTCGGTCAATAGTGTTGATGCGCCAATAATATTTGAGGTTTCAATCTCGAGCGTCGGTTTGCTTAAGTTTTGTAGCTCATCTATTGTTCCCTGGAATAATAGCTTTCCTTTATTTATGATGCCAACATGTGTCGCAATTCTTTCTATTTCACTAAGAAGGTGGCTTGATACAAGAATCGTTTTTCCATGATTTGTAGCCAAATCAATCATGAGGTTACGAATTTCTATAATTCCATTGGGGTCAAGCCCGTTTGTAGGCTCATCAAGCAAAAGTAACTCTGGGTCAGGCAGTAATGCCAATGCAATCCCTAAACGCTGTTTCATTCCCAGAGAGTAGTTCGCTGCTTTTTTATTAGCGGCCTCTGTCAAGCCTACTAATTGGAGTAAGTCTGCAGCTTTGGATTTATTGAGCCCTAATAAAATGCACCTGTTGATTAAGTTTTCTTTGCCAGATAAATGGCTGTATATGGCAGGTTGCTCTACAAGTGCGCCGAGGCGCTTTAAGCTTTCTATGCGATGCGTGTTAATTTCTTTTCCAAACAGAAAAACAGTGTCTGCCGGCGATTTTAATAGGTTAAGAAGAATTTTAATAGTAGTAGTCTTTCCAGCTCCATTAGGTCCCAGGAAGCCGTAAATACTTCCCTTTTTAACGTGTAGCGAAAGATTATCTACTACCTTCTGTGTGCCAAAATTGTAGTTTAATCCCCGGGTTTCTATAACCAGCTCGCTCATTTATTACTTAGAAAAAGGATTGCTGATCTTTATAAGAGTCGTTTTTGAAGGCGAAGATTTCAAAGCAACCTCATCATCATTATTATTACTACTAATTGAAGGCGTCATTGTAAATAACATCATGACAAATATTGGTACTAACAAAAGTAGAAAGGGCGATACGTTTGATAACTTTTTCATAATTGTTTTGTTTTGATGAAACAAATAGAATCATTAAAAAAATTATGCTAAAATGTTTTAGACAAAGTGCAAAATATCCTAGATAAACGCCACAAATTGAATGTTAAGAGTTTGATTATGCATTTTAGCCGATTCGTAGAAAAAAAATGCCCGTTCGTCGAAAGTCAGGCGTTAAAATACAGATCATTCGCTATTTTGGACCAGTAAATTTTCGTACCACTAACAATAAATGAATAGCAAAGCGCCTTTTACCGTTCACCTGATTTTTTGGCTAATCATTGGCGCATTATTATTTTTCGAGGTGTTCATGAGTAAAGACTCGATAACGGTGTCGTCCTTTGCCATTAAACATGGTTACGCAGCGCTAATAAATATCTCTATTTTTTACATCAATTACACGTTGCTGATCCCTTTACTTGTAAAAGATTCCAAAAGATATGGTCTTTACGTAGTTTGTATCACGCTATTGATTCTGTTCATGACCTTGATTAAGATTGGTATTGACAGCTTCTATTCAAATTTCTTCCTCGCCGCGCTAGATCAAGCAGTGAAGGGAAAGTACATTGAAGTAGCCAAACACGTGGTATTCAATATTTTTATCTCCGGATTTTTCATCGTAGCCAGCTCGCTGATTAGGTTTGCGGCAGATTGGATTGGTAATGAAACCACGCAAAAAAATCTTATCCATGAGAAGAAAGAGATGGAGTTACAGTTTTTAAAATCTCAATTGAATCCTCATTTTCTTTTCAATTCCCTCAATAACATCTATTCTTTAGCTTATCAGAAATCGGATAAAACTGCAGATGCAATCTTGAAGCTTTCAGAGATCATGCGTTATATGATTTATGAAAGCAATGATAGCTGGGTGTCCCTCAGTAAGGAAATTGAATACGTACAAAGTTTTATCGAGCTACAGAAATTAAGATTCAAAGACGGTGCGGCTGTAGAGTTTACCCAGAACGGGGAGATTGATGATCAGCAAATCGTGCCATTAATTTTAATTTCGTTTGTAGAAAATGCTTTCAAGCACGGTATTGCTAACGATCCACAAAACCCCATAAGAATCAATTTAATTGCAAATCAAAAGATTCTGCATTTCAGCGTAAGTAATAAAAAAAACAGTTACAATAAAGATCAGATGGGGGGCGTGGGTTTACACAACGTAGAACGCCGGTTACAGTTACTTTACCCGGA
>JACMPF010000160.1 GCA_014377665.1 Pedobacter sp.
TAGATCAACTGTTTCAGTTCTTCAATCTGGTGGTTTTCTTTGGCCGAGATCGCCATGAATTTAATATCTGAGGGTAATTGCAATTCTTTCAATCGATCATTGTAAGATAAATCTATCTTATTTGCAATTGCCAGCATCGTTATTCCTGGTTTGTACAACCTTTCTATATCCTCCCTGATTTCGGAAACGGACAGGTTAACTACGTCAAATAAATAAACTAACAGTGCAGATTGATTGATCTTCTGCATTGTTTTCTCCACGCCTATCGCCTCTATCGCATCAGTTGCTTCACGGATTCCCGCCGTATCTATTAATCTAAAGTTAATACCTCCGATATTTAAGACTTCTTCAATAGTATCCCTCGTTGTCCCTGGTATCTCACTAACAATCGCTCTATCGTCGTTGAGTAACGCGTTCAGCAAAGTGGATTTACCAGCATTAGGGCGACCGGCAATTACGGTGTTGATGCCCGATTTAATTACGTTGCCAAGTTCGAAGGATCGAATCAGCTTATTGATCACTAAATTGATCTTGGAGATCAGATCTTGAAGTTGATCGCGGTTCGCAAACTCTACATCCTCTTCGGCAAAATCAAGTTCCAGTTCAATCATCGAAGCAAAATGGATCAATTGATCTCTTAGAATGTTCAACTCCGTACTAAAACCGCCTCTTAATTGATTCATTGCTACCTGATGCGCAGCCGCCGAATCTGAAGAGATCAAATCTGCTACGGCCTCCGCTTGTGAAAGGTCTAATGATCCATTTAAAAACGCCCGTAGTGTAAATTCGCCCGGCTTAGCCGCACTAGCCCCTTTTTTAATCAACAGGGAGATAATCTGCTGAATAATGTAATTGGATCCGTGACAAGAAATCTCAACAACATTTTCCTTTGTATATGATTTCGGTTCAACAAATAAACTCACCAAAACCTCATCAATTACTTGATCACCATCCTTAATTGTACCAAAATGTATGGTGTGTGAGGCTTGTTTTAGCAAGTCCCTTCCAGAAAACACATTGTTAGTAATAGTTATGGCATCCTTCCCGGATAAACGGATCACTCCTATCGCACCGATTCCTGGCGGAGTGGATAAAGCAACTATAGTATCATTTGACGTCATCAGCAGATTTTTAGCTTTTATAAAAAACAAAACTAGCCAAACATTTGATACCTTTCAATGTTAAAAAATTGAAAAAACAACAAATTACTAATGAAAGACATGCCCCTAACCGTCCGAAGGTCAATTGAATTGCTTGGTTTAGTTCTAGTTATTGCAGTTCTGGTTATCGGAAACCAAATTATAATGCCTGTAGTTATGGCTTTCTTCATCAGTATACTGCTGTTGCCAGTCTTCAGATTCTTTATAAGAATAAAGTTCCCGGAGATTGCGGCAATTATCATCCCAATATTAGGGATGGCAGTTTTTCTTGGTCTAATAGTCTGGTTCTTTTCTTCTCAAATAGCCTTGCTGGTTAACGACTTTCCTCAGATTAAAAGCAATGTGAGCACTCACTTAACCTCTTTAAGCAAATGGATAGGTAGAATCAGTTCTTACTCTACTACTGAGCAGGTTAAGTTTATAAACGATAAAAGCAATGACCTTCTAGGTATGGCTGGTAAGGCAGCAAGTGGCGCGGCAGTAACGCTAAGTTCACTTTTCGTTTTTGTAGGCTTATTGCCTATTTACATTTACTTAATGCTTTTTTATAAGGATATCTTACTGAGATTTATTTTCATGTGGTTTCAGAAAGAACACCATGCGCGTGTTAAAGATGCGATATATGAAACTGAGGCTATTATAAAAAACTACCTTTTAGGCTTATTGATTCAGGTAACCTATATGACCATATTATTAGGGGGCATTTTATTCTTTCTGGATATAAAGCATGCCCTCCTAATCGGTGTAATTTTCGCTGTACTGAACCTCATTCCATATGTAGGTGCATTGATTGGAAATATTATTGGTGTCCTACTTACCCTTACCTCTTCGACTGAAATGGGCCCGGTTTTAACAGTATTAATTGTAATCGCAGTTGTTCAATTTCTGGATAACAATATCTTAATGCCTCGAATAGTAGGATCTAAAGTTAAAATAAATGCATTATTTGCCATTCTTGGCGTAATAATAGGAGGCAGTATTGCGGGAATATCCGGAATGTTTCTGTCTATGCCAATTATAGCCGTATTGAAAGTAATCTTCGATCGTACAGAAACCTTCAAACAATGGGGTGTTTTACTTGGAGATGAAAGACCATCCAAAAGCCCAATGACATTCCCTATTTTCCGCAGAAAATCAATTGTGGAAACTAAAGCTGGAACTGAACATACCAAGCAAAAATAACTACATTCTTTCTGGGACAGTAATTCCAAGAATATGCATTCCTCTTTTTAAAAGGTCTGCCGTTACAGCACTAATATTTAATCTAAATTGCTTTAGCTCTGCATCTTCTTCTTTAAAAATTGGTGGTGCCTCATGATAGAATTTATTAAACAATTTCGCTATTTCATATAGATAGTTTGACAATGTTGCCGGACTATATGCCTTAGCAGCTCCTTCTATTTCAATTGGATATTTAGACAATAAAATGATCATGTCAGATTCAGTCTCTGAAAGCGCCATGTCATTTGAAGTTTTAGCCGTTACATAGGAAGCTTTAGCTAACAACGATTTAATCCTTGCGTGCGTGTACTGAATGAACGGTCCTGTATTTCCTTGAAAATCAATTGACTCTGCAGGATCGAACAGCAATCTTTTTTTAGGTTCTACTTTAAGCAAGAAATACTTTAGCGCTCCCATCCCAATCTGATAGTATAAACCATCTTTCTCATCTTCTGATAAGTTATTGACCTTACCTAATGCTTCCGTTTTCTGTCTAGCAGTTGATACCATTTCTGAGATTAAATCATCCGCATCAACTACGGTCCCTTCCCTAGACTTCATTTTACCACTTGGTAGATCTACCATGCCGTAAGACAAATGGTGTAAGCCTTTAGCCCAGGTTTTACCTAATTTATCCAGTATTAAGAACAAAACCTTGAAGTGGTAGTCTTGTTCATTTCCAACAACATATAACGACTCATCCATATTGAAATCATCATATTTCATCTGAGCAGTTCCCAAATCCTGGGTAATGTATACTGAAGTTCCATCTGCACGCAAAACCAGTTTTTGATCTAAGCCATCATTGGTAAGATCGATCCAAACCGA
>JACMPF010000161.1 GCA_014377665.1 Pedobacter sp.
ATTACTGATACTTACAATAGAGGGGGAGTCACCACTGTAGCTTGGCACTTTTCAAACCCGGTATCTGCCGGCGACTTCTACTGGAATGATTCGGTATCTTTGCCAGCAGTAAAATATATTATTCCGGGAGGAGAAGCACACACTAAATATCTGAAGATACTTGATGGCATTGCAGATGTGGCTAAAAACATAAAAGGTAAAAATGGTGAGCTCATCCCTGTTATTTTCCGACCCTATCATGAGTTTGATGGAGATTGGTTTTGGTGGGGGAAATCGCATTGTACGCCTGACGAATTTAAAGCGTTATGGAAGTCGACAGTAAGCTACCTAAGGGACAGCGCCAGCGTACACAACTTTATATATGCTTTCTCTCCTGATAATACGTTTACATCTGAGCAAGAGTACATGGAAAGGTACCCAGGGAATGAGTGGGTAGATATGCTGGGAATGGATAATTACGGAGATATGGGTAGAAACAATAAATACAATGTAGATTTTGCAATTCGAAAACTCAGAATGGTATCTACGTTTGCTTTAAAAAATGCAAAACTAGCAGCCTTTACAGAAACAGGATTAGAATCTTTACCAAATCCAACTTGGTGGAACGATGTCTTGTTAAAAGTGATGAAAAGCAAAGGAATAAGAATGTCCTATGTATTGGTTTGGAGAAATGACTCCAACAGTCCTACTCACTTTTACGCTCCTTATCCTGGACACCCAAACATAGCAGACTTCAAAAAGTTCTATAATGACCCTTATACCCTCTTTGAAAAAGACTTGATGAACATTTATAAATAGTTGAGATCTTGAGTTAATGTATAAAAGCATAAAATCGTCGGTTTGTATCGCATTGTTCATCTTTTTTAGCAACGATATAAAAGCGCAATACGATCAATATCAGTTTTCTCATCTTAACATTGATAACGGGTTGCCCCACAACGATGTCAACTGCTTTTATAAGGATAACAAAGGATTTCTTTGGTTAGGAACCATGGCTGGACTCGCCCGCTTTGACGGTTACAGTTTCAAGATATATAAACACAGGGGGAAGAATAGCTCGACAATAAGCGACAGTGATGTCCTAACGATCAATGAAGGCCCAAATCAGAAGTTGTGGATAGAGACAAGGGCAGGGCTGGATATCTATGATCCCGAAACCGAACAATTCGACCATAATATTAAGCCTGAGCTGGAAAAGTACGGAATTCGGGAAAGCAATGTTCGTATGGTTAGAAAAGGGCATGACGGGGTTTTTTGGTTTGTATCCATAGTTACCGGGCTATATAAATATGATTCAAAAACACAAAAGAGCACGCATGTTTCTCATCACCTGCGCGTTGAAAATACAGTAGGTGCAAGTCCGGTTATCGATCTTGCAGAGGACAAAAATGGCAATGCTTGGATCATTCATGCTGATGGCCTGTTGGAAATGCTTTCTAAGACAACCCGGCGTGTAGAACAGCGGATCAGTCTGGCAAATAAATTTTATAATCATGAAAGTGATACTTATAAAATCTTCATCGACCGTCAGGGATTGGTATGGGTTTATGATATTTCAACCTCTACTGGAGTAACTTCATTTGATCCTGACACAAAAGTTCTTAGAAAAATTAGCAAGGCTTCCGCCTACCTGAAGTTAAATTCTGACATCGTTACCGGAGTAGTGCAGGACAAAGATGATAACATATGGATCGGGACAGACCATGGCGGCATCAATGTTATTAATAAAAACACTTCTGCGATCAAATATATCTTGAACAATGAAAACGACAGCAAGAGTCTTAGTCAAAATAGTATTTCGAGTATTTATTATGATGACCAGGGTATCGTATGGATCGGCACATTCAGAAAGGGTATTAACTTTTACCGTCCCGGGATCATCAAGTTTAATCTTATAAAACACTCTTCTGATCCAGGTAGCCTGATCTACAGTGATGTAAATAGAATGGTTGAGGATAAGGCAGGTAATATTTGGATTGGCACAAATGGAAAGGGATTAGTCTATTATAAAAGATCTTCAGGGAAGTTTATTTCCTATCGGCATGATTTAAGAAATCCAAATAGCCTTTCCCATGATGCGATTGTTGCGATCTATATCGACCAGTTTGAAAAAATATGGGTGGGAACCTATACGGGGGGATTTGATATTTTCGAAAATGGGGTTTTTAAACACTATAAACGGATCCCCAATGACCTGGAAAGTTTAAGTGACAATAAGGTGTCCGACTTCCTGGAGGATTCTTCAAACAGATTCTGGATTGCCACAATGGGCGGTGGATTGAATCTTTTTGATAGACAGACAGGGAAGTTTAAACGATTCAGGCAGCAAAATGGTAAGGTAAGCTCAGACTATGTGTTTAAAGTACTGGAAGATTCTCAGCAAAACATTTGGATAGGTACATCTTATGGAATGAATGTTCTGATGAAGGGCAGCGATCGGTTTGTGAAGATTGTCAATAACCCAAATAGTAATAATAGTTTAGTAAATGACAACATAAATAGTTTTATCATTGATAGAAGTGGTAAGCTGTGGATAGGCACCAGAGATGGACTTAGCATTTATAGTCCCAAAGCTAACCGCTTCTATAATTATACAATAGAGGAAGGTCTCGCTGACAATAATGTCATGGACATTCAACAAGACGATAGCGGAAACTACTGGGTGAGCACTTCCAACGGTCTGTCAAAAATTACTGTTGACGAGAAAAAGGGCTTCAAAGTTAGGTTCAGGAATTTCGACGAAAATGATGGCCTGCAAGGAAAAGAATTTAATAGGATCGCTTCTGTTAAGCTCAGAACCGGCGAACTGGCATTCGGTGGGCCTGATGGGATTAATATCTTTCAACCAGCGAACATAAAGCCCTATCATCAGACTACCAGACTTTTTATAACCGATTTTCAATTGTTTAATAAAACCGTCACTGCTAACGCCAGCGTTGACGGTCGTACCATTCTTGAGCGTTCTATCTTTAATACAAAAGAAATTACTCTCAGTCATGATCAGAATGTCTTCGCTATAGAATTTGCCTCGGTAAATTATGTAGGTCCGCATAAGGTAAAACTTGAATACATGTTGGATGGGTTTGATCAGACCTGGATAGCTACAGATAATACCTCAAGAAAGGCCACTTACACAAACCTTGATCCAGGGGATTATACGTTTAAGGTTCGTACAATAAGCACTGATGAGGTATCAGATATTGAACCTGTGGTTCTAAAGATCAAGATCCTAAATCCATGGTACAATTCAACTTTGGCTAAAATACTCTACCTGCTGCTGATAGCAGCAGCGCTGTATTACTTGCGCCACCGCGGCATCCGGAAACTTAAAGCACAGTTCGCTGCGGAACAGGATAAAAATGAAACACAGCGGATCATTAAAAGTGAACGCTTGGAGGCTGTTAGAATTAGAGAACTGGATGCAATGAAGATTAAATTTCTTACGAACGTTAGTCATGAATTCAGAACTCCCTTGTCGCTCATCCTGGCACCAATTGATAAGTTGAGGAAGGCTTTGGATGACGATCAACTTAAGGAACAAGTCTCTATGATTCAGAAGAATGCTAAAAGACTGCTTAACCTTGTAAACCAATTGCTTGATTTCAGGAAGATGGAGCTTAAGGAAATAAAGTTGCAGAAACAGCCAGGTGATCTTATTTCGTTTGTGAAAGACATCACCTATTCCTTTAAAGACATAGCGGAGCAAAAAAACATACAGCTGACTTTCAACACCACCTATGAAACATTGAAGCTAAACTTTGACCAAGATAAGATTGAAAGAATCCTATTTAATCTGCTTTCTAACAGCTTTAAGTTCACATTTAGTAATGGTAAAGTCAATGTTTCTATGGACTGCATTATGATGGATCAGTACATGGTAGAGATCAGAGTAAGGGATTCTGGAATAGGAATAGCTAAAGAAAAACAGGGAAAAATATTCGACAGCTTTTTTCAAAATGAAATCCCGGATGCGATCATCAACCAGGGAAGTGGCATAGGATTAGCCATTACGAAAGAATTCGTCAAGCTACATGGTGGGAAAATTTTCCTGGAAAGCACCGAGCACGAGGGCAGCTGTTTTATTATTCTAATCCCCTTTGACGAGCTGAGAGAACAGCGTTTTGCAATCGATAATTTCGTTGATGCCTTAATAGCTGATGAGAGTCCTCAACGAAGAGATCTCGTTCAACATTCTTTATCGAAGAAAACTACAGTGCTGTTAGTTGAAGATGATACAGATCTACGTTTTTACCTGAAAGATAACCTGAAAGAAGACTTCAACGTTATAGAGGCAGTCAATGGAAAGGACGGCTGGCAGAAAGCCCTGTTTCACCATCCCAACATTATCGTCAGCGACATATCCATGCCTCAAATGACAGGTATTGAACTTTGTAAAAAAATCAGATTAGATTCCAGGACCACTCAGATTCCTGTGATACTTTTGACCGCACTTATTGGCGAAGAGCAAGAACTTACGGGTCTTGAAACCGGGGCGAATGATTATATGACAAAGCCTTTCAGCTTTGAGATTCTCCATTCAAAAATTAGAAATATCCTTGCTCAACAAGAGTCATTCAGAAGGGTCTATCAAAAGCAGGTTGAAGTTCAGCCTGCGAAAGTCGAATCTGAGAGTCCGGATGACGACTTTCTTCAGCAGGTGCTACAAGAAATTGAAAGGAACATTTCAAACAGCAACTTTTCGGTAGATATCCTGAGCGGGTTAATGCTTGTGAGCAGGGTCACACTTTACAAACGCATCGTGGCGCTTACTGGAAAAACTCCTTTAGAATTTATCAAGTCATACCGTTTAAAGAGAGCTGCTCAGCTCCTTGATCAAGGAAAGCTCACTGTTTCTCAGGTTTGCTATAAGGTTGGCTTCAAAACTACCAAGAACTTTGTGAAGTCGTTCAAAGATGAATTCGACGTTTTACCTTCCAAATATGCAAAAGTAGAGATGTAAATGCCATTTAATAGCATTTAAAGGGGGTTAACATTTGAGTCCCCCTTTTTTAGCAATCGAGATTCCTGTTCTTCATAGGTTTACTCTCGGAAATACTCCCCGTGTTTCCCAGCTAAACCAAATATATCGATTAAATGAAAAGTACAAGAAAAAGTTTTAATGGGTGGATTTATTTCTTATTCATCATCATTACGCTAACCGGAATTTCCAATTCCATCTATGCCCAAACCACTACAAGGATTATTACCGGAATTGTAACCGATGAAGATGGAACAACTTTACCCGGCGCTGCAGTATTAGTAAAAGGCACAAAAACTTCTACCTCTACAAACGTAGATGGTAAGTATTCAATCGCTGTTCCATCAGATGAAAGCGTACTTGTTTTCTCTTATGTAGGTACAACGCCTATAGAAGCAACTGTTGGGACGAAAGTGGTCTTAAATATCATTTTGAAATCGTCAGTATCTACATTATCAGATGTGGTAGTAATTGGTTACGGTACGGCCAAACGATCTAACGTAACCTCTGCAATTTCATCAATCAGCGAAAAGGACATTAAAGATCTACCAGTTTCAGGTGTTGATCAAGTCCTGCAAGGTAAAGTTGCAGGCGTAAGCGTAACCACAAATGGCGGTCAGCCAGGTGGTGGTGTTTCTGTTCGGGTTAGGGGCGTTACCTCCGTAAATGGAAACGAACCACTTTATGTTGTAGATGGAGTTCCATTGCAAAGCAACCGCAATAGTATCTCTCAAGATCAACTTGGAGGTATGGGTGGTCAGACTAGCCAAAGTCCTTTAGCATCACTTAACCCATCAGATATTTTAAGTGTTGACATTTTGAAAGATGCCTCAGCGCAAGCTATCTATGGATCATTAGCTGCAAACGGAGTGGTTATCGTAACTACAAAGAGAGGTAAGGCCGGAGAAGGAAAGATCACTTACGAAGGTTATTATGGTTTACAGGAAGTCCAAAAGAAATTGAAAATCATGGATCTTAGTCAGTTTGCCCAATACAACAATGAAGTTCTAGGGGAGATTGCTGCGGTTGATGGTAATACAACTTTCACTACCGTTGGGGAGTTCCAAAATCCATCTATACTGGGTAAAGGAACTGATTGGCAGGATGAGGTATTTAGAAGAGGTGTGATGCAAAATCATCAGGTCAGTTTTTCTGGAGGACAGGATAAAACCAACTACTATACTTCCTTCAATTATTTTAGCCAGGAAGGAACAATTATAGGGTCTGACTTCAATCGCTTATCATTAAGGTTCAATATTGATCAGCAAGTAAAAAGTTGGTTTAAAGTCGGATTAAGTAGCAATGCGACGAGAAGTAACCAACGAATCTCGTTAACAAACGGTTCTGATGCAATAGTTACCATTGCTACAGCAAATAGTCCTGCCGCCCCAGTTTACAATGAGGGTGGAGGGTATGCTACTACAGTTGCTGTTGGCGGTTACAATTTCGGTAATGTTAGAAACCCGATCGCGCTTGCTCTAGCTCGTGAGGTTAGAAATATTCAAACTAAAGGATATGGTAACCTTTATGGAGAATTATCATTTACTAAAAACTTTTCATTTAGAACTGAAGCAAACTTTGATTATACGGTTGGAGACAACAGTGCATTTCAACCATACATAGATAATATTTTAACCCCAAGCAGGTTGGTTGAGCAAAGATCTTCTAATGTTTACTATGGCTTGAGAAACCTTTTAAACTACAATCAAACATTTGGCAAGCATAATGTAACAGCCTTACTTGGTCATGAGATTCAAGAAGGAGAATACGATCAGTTAGAAGCTGCAAGGCAAAACCTTACCCAAAATATTCCTGCAATTGGTGCAGGTGGTGAAGCAGGTCAGTCTTTGGGGTCTTATCTGGGTGATTTTGCCATGGAGTCTTATTTTGGTAGAGCAGGGTACACCTATAACAATAGATATGCTTTAAATGTTTCTTTGAGAAGAGATGGGTCCTCGGCTTTCGGTCCTGACAATAGAATCGGGTATTTCCCGGCAACTTCAATAGGCTGGACAGTTACGAATGAATCCTTTGCTAAGGATCTTAAGGTACTAAACTATTTGAAACTTAGAGCTGGAGCAGGAGCAGTTGGTAATCAAAACTCCCCAACGCAAAATGCCTATGTTACCAGGGTCAGATTGGTATCTACCGCACCATTCGGACAAGGTGGTATTCCACAGAATGTAGGTAATCCTAAACTTGCATGGGAATCCGTGATCACCTACAATGGTGGTATTGATATGGGTTTTCTCGACAGAAAGCTTGAGCTTACTGTGGATGTTTATAAAAAGGAAACATCAGAAATGATTCTAACCAGTTCACTCCCTGTGTTTACGGGAATTGGAATTCAGTATAACGATATACAGGCACCAGTTGTGAATGCCGGTAACATGGTCAACACGGGATTTGATATCTCTCTAAATTCAGCAAATATTACCCGTACAAATTTTGAGTGGAAAACTAACCTTATTTTCTCCCGTTATAAGAACATCCTAAACTCCTTAAACAGTGAGACTGCTGACATTTCAAGGTATGTGGAGTATGGTAATGCTGTATTGTTAACAAGAACGATTGCTGGCAGATCAGTAGGAGGATTTTATGGTTTTGTAACTGATGGCCTTTTCAGAAGTATGGATGAATTGAATGCCGGTCCTGATCAAGGATTAGGTATTAGTCCGAAGGGCACATGGTTAGGCGATATTCGTTATAAAGACTTAAATGCTGATGGTAAGATTGATCAAAACGATTTGACCTTCATCGGTGATCCTAATCCATCTTTTACTTATGGAATTACCAACACCTTTAGGTACAAAACACTCGATTTATCAGTGTTTTTACAAGGGTCTTACGGAAACGATGTGCTAAATTATACTAAGAGAACAACTGAAGCATTAAACAATGTTTATAACAACCAATCGGAGACCGTAATGGATAGGTATTCTGCAACCAATACTGATGGAAAATTACCAAGATATAACCAATGGCACAACAACAACTTCAGGGTATCTGACCGATTTGTAGAAAATGGGTCGTATTTGAGAATTCAGAATGTGACATTGGGATATAACCTTCCTGTAAATATTATAAAAAAGGCAAAAATGGCAAACGCAAGGCTTTTTGTAGCTGGTCAGAATCTGTATACTTTCACTAATTACACTGGTTATGACCCAGAACTTGGGGCATTCAATGGTGGAGCCACCTTCTTCAATATAGATAATGGAAACTATCCCAATCCACGCACATTCACATTTGGTGCAAACATCACTTTCTAAGACCTACTGACATGAAACTGAAAATACAAATAATATATACAGCAGTCGCCATAGCGATGTTGACAATTACCTTCTCCTGTAAAAAAGACTTTTTGGAGAAGCCTTCCAGAAATGAACCAACGCTTGAAACCTATTATGATAACGCTGCGCAAGTAAGGGGAGCTACCGGACTACTTTATAATAGTGTATGGTATGAATATCAGGATAAAGCTTTCCATGCGATTGGCGAGGTATTAAGTGGAAATATGTATACTGGAGATACTAAATATAATACATTTTTAAACTTCTCAATTTCAGGCACTGATGAACAGGTGACCAGATCATGGTATGCTTTTTATAAGGAAGCTGGCAATGCAACAGTTCTAATAAACACTTTTGAGCAAAAAAAATTGAAGGTTTCTAATCCTTCTTTTTTGGTTCAAGGTATTGCTGAGGCGAGATTTATGCGTGGCGTTGCCTATTTTTACCTTGCTAGGGTATTTGGGGCGGTACCAATCGTTACTGATCCTGTTGTACTTGCGGAAACGGGGAAATTCAATGTTCCCCGTTACATCCAATCTGACGTGCTTAAGTTTGCAATTGAAGATATGAAGTTTGCTGAAGAAAATTTGCAAGCCACAGACGAAAAGGGCCGCGTCACAAAACTATCAGCAACGGGTATGATGGCTAAAATATATCTCTATCTAAAGGATTTCGATAATGCTAAATTAAAAGCCGGGCAAGTTATTGCTTCTGGTAAATATTCGCTTTATCCTGACTACTACAGGATGTTTACGGATCCATCAGCGAATAACAATCAGGAAGTACTATTTGCTTTCCAATGGCTTGCCGCTGGTGGATATTCCATTGGAAATCCTATCCAGGCTTATGTTGGTCCATCGACACTATTGCTACCAACAACCGGAGCAGGATACTCTGCAATTTTACCATCTATCGATTTGTTGAACAGCTATGAGCCTAACGACAAAAGGAGGGGTTGGTCCGTTATGGAGCAAGGTTTTACCAGAACAGATTGGGTAAATGCTAATTTTCCATCTGGTTTTGTCTACGATACTACTTATGTTACTTCAGCCGATCAGCAAACAAAAATTAAAACCGGTACAAGATCTAATTCACTGAAATACGTAGTTGGTCCCGGTAGTAAAGACGTTGTTGTTAATGGCACTTCAACAGATATAAACACCTACATATTGAGGTATGCTGATATTTTGCTGATCTATTCAGAGGCTACTTTGGGTACCGCGGGATCAACAAATGATGCGAATGCATTGAAAGCCTTTAATGATGTTAGACATCGTGCAGGATTTGGCGTATCGGCAGACAAAACAGTATTGACACCCGATGTAATTCTTCATGAGCGGAGAGTAGAATTTGCTTTCGAGGGGGATTATTGGTTTGATATTCAGAGACAAGGATTTGCCAGAGCCAAACAAATTATAGACAATCAGGAGCGTGGTATTTATGGTTTTGCGGGAAAACATGTGATTGAAAGCATTAAAGCTACGCTCCGTACCGCAGAAAACTTGTACCTGCCTATTCCTACCACTGAAATTTTAACAAATCCCGAGCTAGCTAAGCCAGCTATTCCTTATTACAATTAAAATATAACTATGAAAAGGTTCAATATTAAGTCAATTTTATTTTTTGGAGTTGCATTCATCATTGCTTCCTGCACTAAGGAAGTTGAAAAACCTGAAGCAAAAGACAATCCTAAGGCGAATGCGTTGGAAGTGTCGGAGGGACCAGCCGGAACAGTAATATCTATAACAGGAAGCGATCTTGGAGGAATGAAAACAATTATGTTTGAGAAGGACAGCGTTTTCGCGAATTTTAATCCGGTTTTTAACAATAACAGCGCTGTTGTATTTAGGGTTCCTGATGATGCTTCCGGTGGTAACCAGAACATCATACTAACTAATTCATTAAATAAGCAAATAGCTATCCCTTATACCGTAATTGCATTGCCGACGGTTACTGAGGTTTCAAATTACAACTTTGAAACGAATACGTTTATCACCCTTACCGGTAATAACTTAAATGATGTGGTTTCGGTGGGGCTCACTGGCACTTCTGCAACTGCCACTATCATTTCCCAGACAAAGAGAAGTCTGGTAATTAAAATGCCTTCAACTGACGTTAGTAGTGCAGCCCTGACAATTACCAATAGCACCGGTCCGATCGTTACAAACCAGGTATTTGTTAACCTTGATAAGGCGTATAAAATCTTTACAGAAGGTTACAATAACGGGTTTGAGAATGCATCATGGGGTCCAGCATCTACTTCTACTGCATTTGCGAAGACTGGCGTAACCTCTTTCAAAGCAGGCTACAATAAAGGTAACTGGAGCGCCAATGGATTCGCCAATTGGAATGGGATTGCCAATACTCCTGAATTCAAATTTATGTCGTTTTGGGTGAAGGGTGCTTCAGCAACTTACACGTTATATGTAACTGGAGATCAAAGAGAAGGTGGTTATGGAAACTCAGACACCACAGTGCCTATTCAGATTCCTGCAAATGTGTGGACCTACTTCAAAATACCGATGGAGACTTTGCAGCTTTGGAAAAGAGGAGGTTCTTTCAAGCAAATTGGATTCTTTATTCAAGGTCCTGATGCCCAGGATGAGGCATTTTATTTTGACGATGTAATATTTATTAGATAAACATAAAAACTATAGCTGGTTTAAATGTACGGGGAGAGCCAGGATTGGTTCTCCCTTGTATTACTTGCCAATCACTTCTGCAATTTCCTCTGCTGAAATATCGCTATGTGATGCATCAAGTACGCAGTTACCATCTTTAATTAATAAAATCTGTGGAGATTCGTGCTGCACCTGAAATGTCTCTGCTATTTGGGCTGAAATCGGCCTGTATTTGATGAGATCTAGAAAATATAAAGAAGTATCTTCCGGAATTGCTTCCCAATCCATTTCGAAGCGGCGCTTTGCCATCATGCTGACTGAGCAACGGGTACTGTGTTTAAATATCAGGCTGTATCCCTCTTGTTTCTTAATGTTATTGATCTGATCTAAATCAGTAATGTATTCCCACTGCATCTGTAATTTTTTTCGTTGCCTAAATTATCCTCTTCTTCTTTTGCCTTCCGGATACGAACTGTATGCTGGGCAAAGTCTGCTAGAGCATGCTTCCAAAATAGTGATTGCAAAAAATACGCCAATCAGTAATACTGCAATTTTTTTCATCAATTTTTATTTACGGTAGAATCTTGTACAAAGCTAAGTAATTTGAATAAATATTCAAAGCTTTTATAGGTTGGCAGATAGATCTGCCATTTTTATTGCGGTAATGGCTGCTTCATCTCCCTTGTTCCCATGTTTGCCTCCGGCACGGTCAATTGCTTGCTGCTGATCATTAGTGGTGAGTATGCCAAATATTACTGGTTTACTATGCTTTACGCTGACTTGCGTGATGCCATTCGCTACGGCTTCACAAATGAAGTCGAAATGCTTGGTGTCTCCTTGTATCACACAGCCTAAGCAAATCACAGCGTCAAGGTCAGCGTATTTGTTCAGAAGAATATCTGCCGTGCTTGTTAACTCAAAACTTCCTGGTACTACAACTGACATAATATTCTCATCAAGAACGCCATGTTTTAAAAGTGTATCAAGTGCTCCTTTGTATAATGCTCCCGTTATCTCAGCGTTCCATTCTGCCACTGCAATAGCAATTTTATAGTTTTCTCCACTTGGTATCGTAGTATGCGAAAAATCAGATAGGTTTTTAAGATGTGTTGCCATATTGCAAAGCTAGATAAAAATATATTTATGAGCTGCCTTAAGCAAAAATACCCTGTCGAAGTTAATCGAACAGGGTATTGTTATACCTTTTAAAGGGAAGTAATACTACTTTACCTGAGCTTCTGCGCGACCGATGTATTCATCAATCAATACTGCTTCCTGGCTATCAGGATATTGAGTCTTGATTTTAGTGTAGGCATCATGAGCGCCTTTGAAATCTTTCAACGTTTCATTTACTAATCCTAATTTTTTAAGGAAGATTGGTGATGTGAACTTGTTACTAGCTTTATCCGCAGCTTTCTTGTAGTAAGTAGCGGCTTGTTTATAGTCTTTCAGCTCACTGTAAGCGTCACCCAGAAGACCAAGAGCAAGAGGATCAATAACTGTGCTTCCTGTTTCAGAATAGCTGCCTAACGACTCAACGGCTTTTTTGTATTCGCCTTTACGTAAATATATGCCACCTAAGTAAAGGTTAGCAAGGTTTGCAGATTTAGTGTTCGCATACTCATCAGCAATTTTCTCTAAACCAGGATATCCACCTTCACCATTTAAAGCCTTATTCGATAAGGAATCAACTCCGATAAACCGTTCAGCTTTGTACATTTTTGCGGAAGCTTCTTCTGCTCTGCCTTTTAAGTAAAAGTTTTGATACCAAATATATATACCGATAAGCAGCACAATCGCACCAGCAATAAATAACAGGCTTTTAGTGTTTTCTTGTAAAAATGAGCCCTTTCTAACCGGCTGGGTAGTTTCTTTTTCTGTTGTCAACATTTTGTTTTAAAAAAATTAAGGATTGCAAAAATACGTTTTTACATCAAAGTATCAACCTCTTTTTTAAGTATTTAATAAAACATATTAATAGCCATCTTAATTGACAATGGTAAACGGTAACTTTGAAATAGATTATATGTGGTTAAAAAACATTACGCTTCTAAATTTCAAAAATTATTCTGATGCAAATCTCAGTTTCTCTAAGACTGTCAATGCGTTCGTAGGCGATAATGGTGCCGGCAAAACCAACCTCCTGGATGCTATTCATTATTTATGCCTCTGTAAGGGATATTTTAATCCAATCGATACGCAACAGATTAAGACCAATGAAGATCTGTTTATGATCCAGGGGGATTTCGAGCGATTGGAAAAGAATGAGAAAATCACCTGCGGCGTTAAACGAAATCAAAAGAAACAATTCAAAAGAAATAAGAGGGAGTATGATAAGCTAGCTCACCATATTGGTCTTTTTCCATTAGTTATGGTCTCTCCTTATGATACAAATATCATTATGGAAGGGAGTGAGGAGCGACGAAGGTTTATTGACAATGTGATATCGCAGACCGATTCCAACTATCTTGATGAATTAATACTCTATAACAAGCATCTGTTAAATAGGAATGCATTATTGAAACAAATCTCTATAACTAAAAGTTATGATCCTTCTTTGCTCGAGATATTTAATGATCAGCTTGTTGCATCAGGACTAAAAATCTTTGCGAAAAGACAAGAGTTTATGATTCATTTCATCCCGCTGTTCAACAAATATTACCAGTTTTTAACGGAAGGCAACGAGCAGGTAGGGTTGCAGTATCAGAGCCAGCTAACAGACACCAATTTTGAGCAGTTATTGGTTCAATCTGTAGAGAAAGATAAAGTTTTAGAGCGAACGACTACCGGGATTCACAAAGATGAATTAATATTTACGATCTTTGATCTGCCGCTCAAGAAATTTGGTTCCCAGGGTCAGCAGAAATCTTTCGTAATTTCACTGAAGCTTGCACAATACGCCTATCTTCAAAAGCATAAGAGGTTTAAACCGCTACTATTGCTTGACGACATATTCGATAAATTGGATGACAACCGGGTAAGTAAGTTGATGGAAATGGTTTCACACCATGACTTCGGACAGATTTTCATCACAGATACAGGAAAAGAAAGGGTATTGGCTATCTTTGAAAAGATAGCGACACCATTAACAATATTTGAAGTGAACAAAGGAACCCTAAACCATGCGTAAGCCGAACGATATTACCTTGAAAGAAGGAATTGGAAAGTTGCTTAACGTATATAAGCTTAAAGGGAGATTTGATGAAACTTCTGTCGTGGCATACTGGCCAGAGCTAATGGGTAAGGCCGTAGCAAACAGAACCACCCAAATTTATATAGCCCAGAAGAAATTGTTTATCAGACTGGAATCATCTGTGATAAAGAACGAACTTTTGATGGTCAGAACCGGCATCATTCAAAAGATTAATGAACGAGCCGGTACTGAAGTCATTACAGACATAGTTTTTTTGTAAACTATATTGCTACCATCAAAATACTTTACTTACAATCCAAATGATCAGTGCTATTACTAGTACAACTATTATTATGCCTGTTATCATTCCGGCTTTGAATATTCCTTGAATCGCTTCACAGCTCGTCAGAGTTGTGGTAAGTAACGCGATAAGTACTAGCGAAAAATATCTTTTAGTCATCATAATTTTTGTTTTGTAATATTTAACAAAAATATATTATAATGGTTTTATTATTTACTTGCCGTAACTTTTAACAGCTCCACTTCAAATACTAAGGTGCTGAATGGGGGAATGTTATTACCTGCGCCACTTTCGCCATAGGCCAATTGGTATGGGATGAAAAATTTGAATTTAGCACCTTGTTGCATCAACTGAACACCCTCTATCCAACCTGGGATCACGCCATTTAATGGAAAGGAAATTGGCTGATTACTCTTGTAAGAACTATCAAACTCTTTTCCATTTAATAAGGAACCCTTGTAATGAACCAAAACGGTATCGGTAACTTTCGGACTCACACCAGTACCTTTAGTCAACACCTGGTACTGTAAGCCGCTCGCAGTTACTTGAACACCCGGCAACTTTTTATTGTTTTCAAGGAAGCTTTTACCTTCGTTTATCTGAACAGAATATTTTGCTCTTGTCAAACTATTTACCAAATTGTTGATAGCAACTTCTGATTTTGCCTTGTCTATCAGTGGTGTTTTGCCTGCAAAAGCATCTTTAAATCCCTGCAATAACAGTGCGTAATTTAAGGCTGTTATACCGCCCTGTTTCATGTTACTCGCAGTTCCTAAACCAAAAGCATAGCTTGCAGAATCCAAAGTGTTAGTAATAGCCAAGGGTTGAACAGCACTTTTAGTAGCCGTTTTTCCAGTCGTGGTTTTTTTTACCGCAACAACTTTTTTTGCAGTTTGCGCAGATACGGTAGCAGCAAACGCAGCAATTAACAGCGTGAAAAGAAACTTTTTCATATTAAAAGCGCTCATCAGTTGTGAAGAAAAAGTCTCCCTCGATAGCTGCATTTTCATCTGAATCTGAACCATGAACTGCATTTGCATCAATAGATTTTGCGTACTTCTTACGAATAGTTCCTTCAGCAGCATCAGCTGGATTGGTAGCGCCGATCAATTTTCTGAAGTCTTCAATGGCGTTTTCTTTTTCTAAGATTGCAGCAACGATTGGTCCGGATGACATAAAGGCCACTAAGTCTTTGTAGAAAGGACGGTCTTTATGAACTTCATAAAATTTACCGGCAGTTTCTGTAGTAAGATGGGTGTATTTTAATGCGATGATTTTGAAGCCCGCGGTAGTGATGTCATTGATGATTGCACCGGTGTGTCCGTTCGCAACAGCATCCGGCTTAATCATTGTAAATGTTCTGTTTGTACTCATTTTTTGTTTAAAATTTTCACAAAATTACATTTTATAGTGTTAATATTAAAGCTTGAATTTTATTAGGCGCCAAATTATCATTAAATCATTAGCTTTGCCCCCGAAAATATGTTGTCCATTACCGAAATAAAAGAATTGCTGGCCACGCCGCAAAAGATAGTGATCACTACCCATCATAAGCCGGATGGGGATGCCATGGGCTCCTCTTTAGGTTTATACGCATATTTGATCCAGTTGGGGCATCACGTGAAAGTGATTACTCCAACAGATTATCCTCAATTCTTGCATTGGCTTCCTAATAATTCTGACGTTATTATATATGCTGATGAAACTGAGCGCGCTGCCAAATTTGTATCCGAAGCAGCGCTTATCTTTTGTTTAGATTTTAATACCTTAAATAGGATTAATGAGCTTGGTGAATTGGTTCGTGCTTCTGAAGCTTACAAGTTGATGATCGATCACCACCTAGAGCCGGAGGATTTTGACGATTATCGTCACTGGAGTATTAATGCCTGTGCCGCCGCTCAGCTGGTTTACGACTTTATAGTAAATGAATTAAAGGATGGAGCGATGATTAATAAAGACATCGCAACATGCTTGTATACCGGAATCATGACGGATTCAGGATCTTTCAGATTTGAGTCTGCCAATGCCGCTGTTTATAGGATCGCTGCAGACTTGATCGATGCCGGAGCAGAACACTGGAGGATCCACCAGCTGGTATACGATAATGCAACTGAAAACCGTTTACGTTTTCTGGGTCACTGTATCAGTAACAAGTTGGAAATACTGAGGGAATACAATACGGCAATTATCTCCGTTACTAAACAGGAGTTGAATGAATACAAAATAGCAACAGGTGATACCGAGGGTATTGTGAATTACGCATTATCTATCAATGGGATCAAACTTGCAGCTTTTATAATTGAAAGATCTGATAAAGTTAAATTATCTTTGCGCTCTACTGGTGATTTTCCGGCCAATGAAATCTGTAAAAAGTATTTTGATGGTGGTGGTCATAGAAATGCGGCAGGGGGTGTTTCCAGTAAGGACTTGCCGACAACAGTAGCTGATTTCAAAAACATTCTTAAAGAATATAAAACACAGCTATTGCAGTAAAATATTCTGAGCAGTATATTAAACGAATGCCGCTCAAATGATTATGACTTTAACAAAATATAAACAAACAAAATAACTTAAAACCAAAATGAAGAAAAGCATAGTAATTCTTTTCGCAGCTACAATAGGGTTAGCTGCATGTAACAACTACAAAAAAGCTAAAGGAGGCTTGGAGTACAAGATCTTCACCGATGCTGGTAAAGAGAAAATCAAAGAAGGTGATATCGTGAAGTTGAACTTTGTTCAGAAAAACGAAAGAGACACAGTGATCTTCAGCACTTATGATATTGAGTCTCCACAGGTATTTCCTGTTGCCAAAAAAATGTACGGTGGTGATATGAACGATGTATTGACACTTTTTGGAGAGGGTGACAGTGCTTCATTCAAATTAAACCTTGATACCATGGCTAAACGTACTGGTCAGCCAAAACCACCTACAAACGCAAAAGATACTTATCTAATTTTCGACATCAAAGTGGAGAAAGTATTTAAGAAAAATGCTGGTGAGACAGATGAAGCTTTCCAAAAAAGAGCGCAGGAGTTTTTCCAAAAAGATTACCTAGCTGCTCAGGGGAAACTAAAAGGTGCTGAAGCTGCAAAGATCAAAGCGTACATTGATGACAACAAACTTAAAACTCAAACTACTGCTTCTGGCTTGCAATATGTAATCAATAACCCTGGATCAGCTCAAAAACCAGTATTAGGTGATACCGTAATGCTTAATTACACTGGAAAACTGGCAACCAAGAAATCTGATGGTACATACCATATTTTCGATACAACGGATGAGAAAATCGCCAAAGAAGCAAAGCTTGGTAACCCAATGGTTAAGTATGAGCCAAGACCGTTTAGTATTGGTAATGCAATCCCGGGATTTGACGAAGGCTACCAGTTGATCGGTAAAGGTGGAAAAATCACCTTAATCATCCCTTCAAAATTAGGTTATGGCGAAGGCGGTCAGCCACAAGCGAAAATTAGCCCTTATGCCCCACTAATTTTCGAAATTGAGATAGTTAACATTAAAAAGCCAGTTGCTGGAGCTCCCGCGGTAACAGCACCACCGGTTGCTATCCGTTAAGTTGATTTGAAGGCCTTGAAAGGCTAAATCATATTTTGAAACCCTGTTGGCCGCTCGCTGACAGGGTTTTTTTTAGTAACTTCGTCCATGCTTTTAACAGATACCCACACCCACTTATATTATGAGACAGATACCGAAAAGCAAGCGTTGCTCATACGAAGGTGTTTCGATGCCGGCGTAAGCCGCCTGTTTTTGCCAAACGTAGATTTGGCCTCGATACCTCAGATCGATGAACTCGTAAATCGTTATCCTGACAATTGTTTTGCTATGACCGGGCTCCATCCGTGTGACGTAAAGGAAGATTATGAGTTGGTTTTGGATGCAATCTGCGAAAATATGATAGATAGGCAAATCTATGCTATTGGTGAGATAGGGATTGACCTGCATTGGGACAAGACTACCCTTGAATTTCAACGTATCGCATTCAAAGAGCAAATCAAATGGGCTAAAGATTTGGAGCTGCCGATAGTGATTCACTGTAGAGAAGCTTTTGATGAAGTTTTTGAAGTATTGGAAGAGGAAAGGAACCCCTTGCTACGTGGCATTTTTCATTGCTTTACAGGTAATTCGGAGCAAGCTAAGCAAGTGATCGACCTTGGGTTTTATCTCGGGATAGGAGGAGTCGTAACCTATAAGAATAGTGGCCTAGACGTAGTTTTGAAAGATATTCCATTGGATAAGTTAGTTCTCGAAACCGATTCACCCTATCTTGCTCCTGTACCTTTCAGAGGTAAAACCAATGAAAGTAGTTATTTGATATATATCGCAGAAAAAGTGGCTGAAATATATGGTGTAAACGTAGAAGAAGTGGCTAGAGTTACAACGGTAAACTCCAAAGTAATTTTCAACATTTAAAATGGTAAGTATACTGATTATTTACACAGGAGGCACGATTGGAATGGTGCATGATCCCAAAACAGGGACGCTAATACCCTTCAATTTTAAACAGATCCGACAAAATGTGCCCGAACTAACTCGTTTAAATTATCGGCTGGATGTGCATTCCTTTGATCCGATATTGGATTCTTCTAACATGACCCCGGAGATTTGGGTAGAGCTTGCATTATTGATTAGGGATAAATATGATGAGTTTGATGGATTTGTGATCCTTCATGGATCAGATACTATGGCCTTTACAGCGTCAGCGTTGAGTTTTATGTTACAGAACTTAAGCAAACCGGTAGTCCTAACGGGCTCACAACTTCCTATTGGGGAAATTCGTACAGATGCTAAAGAGAATTTAATTACGGCGCTAGAGATTGCCGCAACGAAGAACAATGGAAAAGCAATGATTCCTGAGGTATGTATTTATTTCGACTACCAGTTATTCAGAGGCAATCGCGCTATAAAATATAATGCGGAAAAGTTTGAAGCCTTTCGCTCTCCAAACTATGCGGTTTTAGCAGAAGCTGGAGTTAACCTATCCTTCTTCGGAAATTATATCCTGCCGCAACCAGCGAAGAAACTTATTGTACACCTGGATTTAAATCCAAATATTGGCGTACTTAAATTATATCCTGGTATTTCTAAACAAGCAGTGCTCGCCATCACTGAAGCCAATGTCGATGCCATCATAATGGAGACTTTCGGCTCGGGAAATACAACAACGGCAGAATGGTTTTTACAATGCCTGGCACAAGCATTGGCAAAAGGTAAGCTGATCATTGACATTACGCAATGTCAGCGGGGTGCTGTGGAGTTGGGAATGTATGAAACCAGCAAAAAACTGCAACAGATGGGCATTATAAGCGGGCACGATATGACCTTTGAAGCTACGTGCACTAAACTCATGTATGTGTTGGGGTTAAATCTTGATAAAGAAACCAGTATCCAATTAATGGAGCGATCGTTAAGCGGCGAATTGACTTCCTAAGGTAAAACTTTTTCGGCATTCAAAGTTCCTGGCATTATATTGGTAATTTTGTTGCATTGCTGCGCTTTCGGCATTTATCTACGATAATACACTTATGAAAATTGAGCAGATTTATACCGGTTGTCTAGCAGAGGCTGCTTATTATATTGAAAGTGACGGCGAAGCAGCAATCATTGATCCTTTAAGAGAAGTTGCTCCATATTTGAAGCGTGCAGCTAAAGACAACGCAGTGATCAAATATATCTTTGAGACTCATTTTCATGCAGATTTCGTTTCAGGACATATTGATCTGGCAGAAAAATCTAAAGCATCAATAGTCTTTGGTCCAACAGCTGTAACCTCTTTCCCTTCACATATTGCACAAGATCATGAAGAGTTTCAGGTGGGGAAATTGACCATCACAACACTACATACTCCCGGCCATACACCGGAATCGACAACCTACTTGTTAGCCGACGAAAACGGCAAACCATATTGCATATTTACTGGTGATACCCTATTCATAGGAGACGTTGGCAGACCTGATATAGCGCAAATGGGTACTTTAACTATGGAGGATATGGCGGCAACGCTTTACGATTCCCTTCAAGAAAAAATTTTGACGCTTCCGGATGACGTTTTGGTTTATCCAGCACACGGTGCCGGCTCTGCTTGCGGTAAACACATGAGTAAGGAAACATTCGACACTTTAGGTCATCAAAAGGAAGTCAATTACGCTTTGAACGCAACATCAAAAATGCAGTTTATCAAGGAAGTGACGGACGGAATTCTTCCACCACCACAATATTTTGCCAAGAATGCGGCAATGAATAGGAATGGCTATGAGCCATTTGATGAGGTATATCACAAAAGCCATACAAATCTTGATCCCAACGAGTTCGAGTTAATTGTCAATCAAAATGGTGCCATCATAATCGATACCCGCGATCCGCAGGCTTTCGCTAGTGGATTTATTCCATCGTCAGTTAATATTGGATTGAATGGCCAGTTTGCACCATGGGTTGGCGCATTGATCACTGATCTTAAGCAACCCATATTATTGGTGGCAGAAAAGGGGAAAGAGCAAGAAGCTATCACCAGACTTTCGAGAGTAGGTTATGACAGTACAATTGGTTATCTTGATGGTGGCATCGATGCCTGGAAAAATGCTGGTAAGGATTTAGAAACTATTGATTCTATTTCTGCTGCTGATTTTGCCGCTGCATTTGGGAAAGAAGAAAATTTTACTGTCCTCGATGTGAGAAAGCCTGGAGAATATGAGTCGGAACATCTTGAGATCTCCCTAAGCCGGCCCTTGGATTATATTAATGATTGGACCGCAGAAATTGATCCTAAAAAAACTTACTACATTCACTGTGCAGGAGGGTATCGTTCCATGATAGCCGCCTCAATCCTCAAAGCCAGAGGCGTAGATCGGGTTATTGATGTCCAGGGCGGCTATGCTTCGATTAGGGAAGAGAAGCAAAATAATATCGCCTACGATGTTCTCATAATTGGGGCTGGTCCGATTGGTATGGCTTGTGCCATTGAAGCATTAAATGCAGGGCTAACCTACATCATCATAGAAAAGGGTGCGTTGGTCAATAGCATCTATAATTACCCCGTATTCATGACGTTCTTTTCCACTTCTCAGAAGCTTGAAATCGGCGGTGTTCCATTTGTAAGTATTAGCAATAAGCCCAATCGCAATGAGGCTTTAGAATATTATCGAAGGGTTGCAGAAAAGTTTGCATTGAAAATCAATTTGTTTGAAGCAGTTAAATCAGTTAACAAAGAGGCAGATGGAAATTTCATAGTAAAGACGGATAAAGCAGCTTATAAATCAAAAAAGGTGATCATATCAACCGGCTTCTATGATGTACCGGTGATGATGAATATCCCCGGGGAAGAATTACCAAAGGTTAGACACTACTACCAGGACCCTCACTTGTATGCTTTCAGCAAGATTCTGGTCATTGGCGCAAATAATTCTGCGATTGATGTTGCTTTGGAGACCTATAGAAAAGGAGCGCAGGTTACGCTAGTGGTTAGGGGAAGCGAGATTGGCTCAAAAGTGAAATACTGGGTAAAACCAGATATTGAAAATCGCATTAAAGAGGGAGACATCAAGTCATATTTCAACAGTGAAATTGCTACTATCGCTGAACAGGAAGTTCAAATCAAAACTCCTGAAGGGCTAATAACAATAGCGAATGATTTTGTGCTGGCAATGACTGGTTATAAACCTGATTTCGACCTACTCAAGAACCTCGGAGTAAGGTTAGAAGACAACAATTGCCCAGTTCACAATCCACATACAATGGAGACCAGTGAAAAGGGGCTCTATCTGGCTGGTGTGGTATGTGGAGGTATGGATACCCACAAATGGTTTATAGAAAATTCTCGCGTTCATGCGGAGCAAATTATCGCCCATATTAAAGGAAATTAATCTATGTTTGCACACATATTTTCACCTGAATGCCAGGAATAAATCAGATAAAACTACCGATAGCAGCAGACATTGATGTATTTGAAGAAAAGTTCAAAGCATCGATGCACAGTGATGCCCCATTATTGGATAGGATAACACACTATATTGTAAAGCGAAAAGGCAAGCAGATCAGACCAATGTTCGTTTTCTTCGCCGCAAAGCTTTGTGGGGGGATTATAGAGTCTACGCACCGGGGCGCCGCTCTCGTCGAGCTGCTCCATACAGCTACGTTGGTGCACGATGATGTGGTAGACAATGCCTACGAAAGAAGGGGTTTCTTTTCTATCAACGCCTTATGGAAAAATAAGATCGCAGTACTGGTCGGGGATTATCTATTGGCTAAAGGCTTACTTCTGTCAATAAATAATGGTGAATTCAAACTACTCCAGATTGTTTCTGAAGCCGTAAAGCAAATGAGTGAGGGCGAACTCTTGCAGATCGAGAAAGTACGACGTATGGACATCAGCGAATCATTATACTTTGATGTGATTCGTCAGAAAACAGCCTCTCTTATTGCATCCTGCTGCGCGTGTGGCGCTGCTTCTGCGGGAGCAGATGAGGAGACAGTGGAGAAAATGAGGTTATTTGGCGAAAAAGTAGGTATCGCTTTCCAAATCAAGGATGATACGTTCGACTTTGGAACGGATGATGTTGGCAAACCTTTGGGCATAGACATCAAAGAGAAAAAAGTTACGCTTCCTTTGATCTATGCTTTGAATAAGTCTGACAAAGCAGAGAAGAAACACATCATCAACCTTGTTAAAAACCATCAGGAAGATCCACTAAAAATTCAGGAAATTATTGATTTTGTGAATATAAAACAAGGTGTGCAATATGCAAATGAACAAATGGTTCAATATCAGCAGGAAGCATTTGATATTCTTTATACTTTTGAGCCGAGCGAGGCAAGAACGGGTCTTGAGCAATTGGTACGCTATACCACTGAACGTAAAAAGTAAGTTATAATCTATATTTCGCTAAGTTCCTTTCTTGATTCTGATCATATTCCTTATTTTGATCAAAATTTACTTTATGAAAATCTTATTTTTTACTTTAATATGTCTGATTGGCTTAAACGCAATCGCGCAAGACGACTTTAATGCAGTCTTTTCGAAAATCAATAAGGAAGTAGTATCCAACTCAAGGGCATACTCGACTCTGAAAGACGCGACCACAACTATCGGTCACCGTTTAACTGGTTCTGTGAATGGGGCTAAAGCTGAGACATATGCTTATGACCTGCTAAAATCTTATGGTCTCGATGTAAAATATCAACCTTTCGAAGTAGAAAGCTGGAGCAGATTGACAAATGAAACCAAGATCGGCGATTCAGGGGATCAAATGGCTAAATATGCTACGGTGACACTTGCGCATTCACCTGTTAAAGTAAGTGTTACTGCCGGATTGATTGATATGGGCAATGGTTTAGAAGCGGATTATTTGAAAGACGGAGGGAAAGTGAAAGGTAAAGTCGCACTGGTCTATTTAGGTGTACTACTGGGATCTCCTGAAGGTACAACATCGCTTCACCGTTCAGAAAAAACAGCGATCGCCATAAAATATGGAGCAGCAGGGATCATTATTATTAACGTAGTAAAAGGTGGCGTGCTGCTCACCGGCACCGCCTCTGTTACCGGAAAGCTTATTCCGATTCCAGCGGTTTGCATTGGACTGGAAGATGGAATGGCGGTAAAGGAAATTCTAAAAACGAAAAAACAGTTCGCCAGTTTGAGCATGACTAACTTTTCTGGGATGATCAAGGCAAAAAATGTGATCGCAACGATAAAGGGCAGCTCATTACCAAATGAAAAAATTGTGGTAGGTGGCCATTTAGATAGCTGGGACTTGGCAACGGGAGCCATAGACAACGGCATTGGATCTTTCTCTATACTAGATATGGCCCGGACATTTAAGAAGCTTGGGCTGAGCACTAAAAGAACCATAGAGTTCGTGATGTTTATGGGGGAGGAGCAAGGCCTGCTAGGCTCTAAAGCCTATGTTGACAATGCAGAAGAAAGTAAGTCGCTCGAGGATGTGAAGTTCATGCTCAACTATGATATGACCAACGACCCGAAGGGTTTTTCTGCAAGCAGGGTGGAGATGAAAGAATTATTTACCTCTTGGGGTGCTCAAATTGTCAAGCTTGATACTGGGTTTAAAAATATCTTCTCAGCCGGTGCTGGTTTGCACAGTGACCACCAGCCGTTTATGTTGCAGGGCATCCCTACAGGTGGTGGCGCCGGTGGTCGTTTACCGAACAATTCCGAACCGTTTTATCACTCTGATGGAGATGTGTTCAAACTGGTTGACGAACAAGGCCTGAAGAATACTGTAAGATACAGTGCCATGCTAACTTATGCATTAGCTAATACGCCTAAATTGCCTGTGTCAAAGCAAACAGAAGAGGAGATTAAGGTCTTTCTTCAGTCAAACAAGCTGGAAGAGCCATTAAGGATCGCTGGTGAATGGCGGTGGTAGAGTTATTGTTGAACTGGAATAGCTGGCTTGTAAAGTTCTTCCTGTCTGTTAATCAATTTTTAGCGGTGGTCCAACTACTTGCATGTCATTATCTGAAAAAATA
>JACMPF010000021.1 GCA_014377665.1 Pedobacter sp.
GTTTGGAGTAACTCCAAGCAACCTAACTAATAGTTTTTTTAACAAGTCACTTATTAAAAAAAGAATTTACATGCTACACAAACAAAGATCCAAAAAAACCGCTGTATTGAAATATGGCCTGTTTTTACCACTATTCGCCGTCGCTTTGGTCATGTCATCTGCAACGATTCGTAAAAATGAAAAGATTCTGGCTATTGCCGAGAAGCTTCCATTATCTGAACCATTAAGTATTATACAAGATGCAATATCTGGAACTGGAAGGGAGACGCTCACAGCAGTTTCGACACCACATTCAAAAAGCGTTGTTATTTTAAATGGGAATTTACCAACACAAGATTTAGGACAGAAATCCGCTCCTGGATGGTCTGGCTTAATGGATCACCTTAAAAGAAGCATAAAGTATCCAGCAGCAGCAACTGCAAATCAAACACAAGGATATACCCTCACCCAGTTTGGTGTACTAAATGGAGAACTTCAAGGAGTAAGTGTAGGAGGCCCTTCACTGGGCGGCGGAACTGATGCAGAAGTGATGAGCAGAGTTCTTTCCTATCCAGACTTCAAAACTATACCAGACGGTAAATATGTCATTAAAACAAGTTTCCTTCTTAATGGCGTTACGGGCCAGCAAAAGAATAAGGACATAAAACAACCAGAAGGTTACACATACGTAGGTGAAATTGTTATCCGAAGCTATAGTCCTAAAACAACAACTGCAAAGAATGATCCTAATGACATAAGAGTTTATGATTTTGTGTCGCTAGAGTTTCAGCCTACCTTTCCTGGAGGAATGAACAATTTCTACGCCTATTTGAAAGAGAATGTTCGTTATCCTTCTGAGGCGAAAGCAAGTAAGCTGGAAGGCAAAGTGTTTCTATCTTTTGTCGTAGAAAAAGATGGAAGCTTAATGGATATTAAAGTGGATAGAAAACTTGGGGGAGGCACTGACGAAGAAGCAGTTAGAGTACTTGAAGCAAGCCCGAAATGGCAGCCTGGTATTCAAAATGGTAATGTGGTACGGGTTAAATATAATATACCTATCAGTTTCAGTCTTGCATCTTCAACCCCCAATAGCGGCACAACAGGAGAGAAATCAAGTTCTTCTGTGCAACAAGTTTACGACTTTGTAGCTTCTCCCATTCAGGAAGATAAAGTACATGACTTTACATCACTTGACCAGCAACCTACTTTTCCAGGTGGAATGGCACAGTTTTATCAGTACCTAAAAAGAACAGTAGTATACCCTATGGAAGCTCAGGAGAAAAACATTCAAGGAAAAGTATTTTTATCATTTACAGTTGAAAAGAACGGGGAGCTAACTAATATTAAAGTGGACAGAAAACTCGGTGGAGGTACCGATGAAGAAGCCATCCGGGTGATAAAATTATCCCCTCATTGGATTCCTGGACTGTTAGACAAAAAACCTGTTAGGGTTAAATATAATATTCCGATATCTTTTACACTCTCAAAATAAAGTTTCTAACACAAAACCCCAGCTAATTTAGCCGGGGTTTTGTGCATAATACCTTGTCTCGTTCTATAAATTTATTAAATATCTTCTTCAGATACAAATTTTGCAGAATAAAAATCTCTGTTCATTCTGGCTATGTTCTCCAAAGAAATCCCTTTAGGACACTCGGCTTCGCAAGCCCCAGTATTTGTGCAGTTACCAAACCCTTCCGCATCCATCTGAGCAACCATACTTTGTACCCTACGGTACCTTTCAGGTTGGCCTTGAGGAAGTTGAGCAAGTTGGGAGATCTTAGCTGACACAAACAACATAGCTGATGCATTCTTACATGTAGCAACACAAGCACCACATCCTATACAAGCTGCCGCCTCAAAAGCTGAATCGGCTTGATTTTTAGGTATTGGCAATGAATTTGCATCTTGCGCATTTCCGGTATTTACGGAGATAAAACCGCCGGAGGCTATGACCCTGTCAAATGCAGTTCTGTCAACCATAAGATCTTTGATCACCGGGAAAGCCGCAGCTCTCCATGGTTCAACAACAATCGTATCGCCATCTTTAAATGAACGCATGTGCAGCTGACAAGTAGTTACCCGATCTTTCGGCCCATGCGGACGTCCATTGATGAACATTGAGCAGCTACCGCAGATACCCTCGCGACAATCATGATCAAAAGCGACTGGCTCACCGTTCTTGTTAATTAATTGCTCGTTCAGAACATCAAACATCTCCAAAAAGGACATGTCAGGTGAAATATCAGATAATTTATAGTCTACCAAAGCGCCTTTGGCTTTGTTATTCTTTTGACGCCAAACTTTCAGCGTTAAGTTCATATTTCCTGTACTCATAATATTGAGATTTAGTACTGCTATTTATAACTTCTTTGTGCCACCTTGATGTTTTCAAACTTCAGCTCTTCCTTATGGAGCTCGAAATTAACACCCTCTTTAAACTCCCATGCTGCCACGTAAGCATAGTCAACATCATCACGTAATGCTTCACCCTCTTCAGTCTGATATTCTTCCCTGAAGTGACCGCCACAGCTTTCATTTCTGTTTAAAGCATCGATACACATTAATTCTCCAAGTTCGATGAAATCTGCTACTCTTCCCGCTTTTTCCAATTCAGAGTTCAGCTCATTTGTTGAACCTGGAATACGAACCTCGGTCCAGAACTCTTGTCTTAGGGCTCTGATCTCGGCTATCGCCTCATTCAGCCCTTTTTCACTGCGAGCCATTCCGCATTTCTCCCACATAATGTGACCTAAACGTTTGTGGAAATGGTCTACAGATTTAGTTCCTTTGATATTGATCAACTTATCTAAAACTCCTTTAGCTCTTGCCTCTGCCTCAACAAACGCGGGATGGTCTAATGGGATGGCTTTTACTGAAATCTCTTGAGAAAGGTACTTACCGATCGTATATGGTAACACGAAGTAACCATCAGCCAATCCCTGCATCAATGCCGAGGCGCCTAAACGGTTTGCACCATGATCTGAGAAGTTAGCCTCACCTGTACAATACAATCCTGGCACAGTGGTCATTAAGTTGTAATCAACCCAAAGTCCGCCCATTGTATAATGTACTGCCGGATAGATTCTCATTGGGGTTTCATATGGATTCTCTCCCGTGATCTGCGCATACATATCAAACAGGTTACCGTATTTCTCTTTAACTACGTCTGTTCCCAAACGCATGCAAGTTTCTTTATCAGGGTTACTAATACCCATTTTTGAAGCCTCTATTTTACCATAGCGCTCAGTGTTCGCTTTAAAATCAAGATATACTGCCAACTTAGAAGCTCCCACACCATAACCTGCATCACAACGTTCTTTCGCTGCTCTAGACGCCACGTCGCGTGGTACAAGGTTTCCAAATGCAGGGTAACGACGCTCTAAATAATAATCTCTCTCTTCTTCAGGAATCTCAGATGCCTTACGGGTATCGTCTTTCATTTTTGGTACCCAGATACGTCCATCATTACGTAAAGACTCAGACATCAGGGTCAATTTACTTTGATGATCGCCAGATACCGGAATACAGGTAGGGTGAATCTGGGTATAACAAGGATTAGCGAAATATGCGCCTTGTTTATGCGCTTTCCAGGCAGCTGTAACATTACTTCCCATCGCATTAGTTGAAAGGTAGAATACGTTACCGTAACCACCAGTTCCTAAAACTACAGCATGGCCGAAGTGACGCTCCAATTCACCAGTCATTAGGTTACGCGCAATAATACCGCGTGCTTTACCGTCAATCGTAACGACCTCAAGCATCTCATGACGGGTAAACATTTCTACCTTACCCATTCCAATCTGACGCTCAAGCGCGGAATATGCACCAAGCAGCAACTGCTGACCGGTTTGTCCGGCTGCGTAGAATGTACGCTGAACTTGTGTACCACCGAATGAACGGTTATCCAGCAAGCCACCATATTCACGCGCCAAAGGAACACCTTGAGCAACACATTGGTCAATGATATTTACACTTACTTCTGCAAGACGATGCACGTTGGCCTCACGGGAACGGTAATCACCACCTTTTATAGTATCATAAAATAGACGATAAGTACTATCTCCATCATTCTGATAGTTTTTCGCAGCATTGATACCTCCCTGAGCAGCAATAGAGTGTGCCCTTCTTGGTGAATCCTGGAAACAAAAACA
>JACMPF010000162.1 GCA_014377665.1 Pedobacter sp.
AGCTATTCTTGGTCCAATTTCCTCATCACCGTCATTGAATTTGCTATCTGCAATGTCATGTAATAAAGCTGCCAATGATACAACCATTAAATCGCCGCCTTCTTCAGCGTTAATTTTTAGAGCAGTTTTATAAACCCTGTCGATATGGAACCAGTCGTGACCAGCTTCTGCCAGCTCAAGCTTTTCTTTAACGAATGATATCGTGAGCTCAATAGTTTGCTTCATAAATTCTAAATATTGAAGCTCAAAGATAGTAATTAAGTGTTCACGATGATTTCTCGTGATGGCGATGCTATCTGAGTAAGCTTTATATCATCGAAGGAGATTAGCTGCATAACTTCTACTTCCAGAACAGTGCTTATTTGAAATAGTCGTTCCAAAGTAAGCCTACTATATCCCAGTTCAATTTTGCTATACGCATTTTGAGAAATCCCTAATTTGGCCGCAAGATAATCCTGGGTATAATTCCTAAACTCCCTTGTCTTCCTTATGTTGCCCGCTACAACTTTTGTTTTAGAAGCTAGTTGGTCCCTCATAATTTCGTTTTTAATTCCCCCAATGAATTTTATAAACAAAAAAAAAGGAAGCGTGTTTTTCAAAAATTTAAACAAATCTGATTATATCTATGCTTTAGGTTGGTAATCTTTCTCCTTCCGGTCTCCTTGTGCCATCATACAATTCGTATTCGAGCATTCGACAATCTAGCTTACCATTATAGAATTCTATTTTTCGCGTAGCCTTAAGGCCGATCTTTTTAGCCAAGTCGGGATTTCCTGTGAAGATGTATCCAAAATAGCCTTTGCAATCCTGCTTCAGAAAATCGCCTATTCGTTTGTAGGTCAGTTCCAGTTTAGAGTGTACCCCTAGTCGTTCTCCATATTCCGGATTAAAAATAACGACTCCCTTCCCGCCGTCAGGCACCTTTGTCTCTGCAAAATCACAAACTTCAAAACTAATCAGCGTATCAACACCAGCAGTTTTTGCATTTTTTCGGCTTACATCAACTGCATCCTCAGAAATATCTGTAGCGATAATTTGTAGGTCTATATTTTTTATTACCTGATCTTTTAGGATTCTTCTTTCTGCAAAAAATACTTCCTCATCATAACCAAGAATATGCATGAAGCCATAATTCATCCTATATAAACCCGGCCTGCGATTGGTTGCTATCAAAGCTGCCTCTATAGCAAGCGTGCCAGAACCACACATGGGATTAACAAACGGAGTCTTTTGGTCCCATTTGCTACTTAATACCACACTTGCGGCTAATGCTTCCAGCATGGGTGCTTTCCCTGGAATTTTACGATAACCATGTTTGGCCAATGTTTCTCCGGAAGTATCGATGAAAATATCAGCGTCACTATCTTTCCAATACAAATGGACAACAGCCTTATTGCCATCTGAACCGGAATTAGGTCTGATACCTTTCTTGTCTTTTATTCTATCCACAATCGCATCTTTAACTTTAAGATTAGCAAATAGCGGCGTAGTGATGGTTGGATTATCGACGTTTGACGTTACCGAGAAATATCCTGAAAAATCTATGAGGTCTTCCCATGGCATCTCGACAAGTTCTCTGTAGACCGCTTCGGGATCATCAGCCTTAAAGCTTTTTAAACAATACAGGATCTGACTTGCGCACCTCAAATTTAAGTTCAGCTTAATACATTCAGACAGGGTTATCTTCAGTTCGACACCAGTAGGGAAATCCCTTACAATAGTGTACCCAAGGGCTAAAACCTCATCTTGTAAATAAGGAGAAAGACGTTTGTTGCAGGTTATGATTACCTTGCTTTTTGTGTGGAAAACTTGCATAATTAATTTTACGAAGTTATCAATAAAAATATAGAGATTTGAAATTCGCAGTAGAATAAAATAGTATTTGATATGGAAATTAAAGGAAAAGTGCATGAAATCGGTGCATTACAGCAGGTGAGTGAGACATTTAAAAAACGCGATCTTATCATAGAATATGCAGAAAACCCTACCTATCCTGAATTCATCAGGTTTGAGGCCTTACAAGATAAAACTGCATTATTCGACAGCTTAAAACAAGGTGATGATATAGAGGTTTCATTTAACTTGCGTGGTCGCCCTTGGACAGATAAAACAGGCAAAACATCATACTTTAATAGTTTAGTAGTTTGGAGAATCAATGCACTCACAAATAGTGCAGCTGCTGCCACTACTCCGCAATATGCACCGCCAGCTGATGTTAACAGTGCGCCGGGAGAGGAAGATGATCTTCCATTTTAAAGATCTTTTTTAAATAAACAAATTGACCGCTATGCCGCCCTCCAAAAGAAGGCGGCATTTTTTTGTTATTCGAAATACCTAAAGTCATTTGTATCGTGTTTTGCGTTTAGCAATGTTAATTTTAAAGACCATACAATATTTGTCAATTATGGTCGTATGTATATATGAGAGCGTTAATTTAGATGAGCGGGCATGGTCAGGATGATCATTCCCGCTTTTTTTATGGTTTTCGTTCACCGTCTGAGTTTATTTCAGAGCCTCGGCTATGTTTTTTTTCTCTTCCAGTTCCTGGAATATAGTACCCACATCCACTTGCGTGTTAAAATATGTTAAATTGCCACTATTGTATAAATGCTTCGTTAATTTTGGTATGCTGATATGAAAAAAAGAAGCCTTTGGCTTATTACCTCCCTGATGACCATAGCTTTGCTTGGCGTTTTTGTAATGCAATTGTATTACATCAGGGAAGCGTATAATCTTAAATCTCAGCTTTTTGAACATGATGTTAATGAGGTCTTGAATTCGGTAGTGAACAAAGTCCAAAAGCGATATGCAGCCAACCACATCAGTAAAAAGGACGCAGAAGTAAGACAAGAACGGGAGCGGGATTTTAGAGACAAAGCTCAGCAAATCGTCGATTTTAAAGAAAATTTCAGAGCTGCTGAAGAAGAACGAAAATTCAGACAAAAGAAAAAGATCTTTGATGACCTGAATACCCGTGATAGTTTAATCCGAGAAACCTTCCTCGATCCCAGACGGATTTCAGAAGATGTTTTTCTTGACATCTCCAGAAACGATACAAAGGGTCAGTCACCTTTAAAAGTGCAGGTAGACCTCTGGCGTGATGAATTCGGCGTTATTAAGGGGGGGTCGATCAACCAGACAATCGAGCCTACCGTTAAGCAGGTTAAACCTCGGGCATTCTCGCTCAATTCCAACGACTTGCCAGATAGTTTAAGATATTTGGCAATTGATCGACAAAGCTCAAGATTTATAACAATAACACTGGAACAGGTTCGGGCGGAAATGGCGTTGAAGTTCAAGATTGAGGATAAGATTGCAGAACAAAGATATAGAGATGGTCTGAAAGACTTTATGGATGACACCGTTGCCCTAAATGGAACCAATCTTAACTATCTGGCAGATCTGCAAAAAGAGATGCGACAAAAGTATGTCCCGATTGCCAGGAGGGTCAACAGGGACGAACTCGACACGCTTTTGAAGAAAGAACTCCTCAACAGAAACATTACACTAAATTATGATTTTTGGCTGAAAATGGCTAACAAAGATTCGTTGGTTTATAGGAAAGCATCTACTGCGGTTGAAGAGTCACTTCAGGCTAATACTTTTAAAACCACCTTATTTAATAAAGACATTTTTGGCGATCCAGGAGTCTTATATGTTAATTTTCCTAATAAAAATAGCCTCATACTTGGTAACATGTGGACAACCATGGCTTCGTCGGCAGGGTTATTATTAGTACTTGTCTTTATTTTTTCTTATACCTTATATGCTATCCTTCGTCAGAAGAAAATCTCAGAGATGAAAACGGATTTCATTAATAATATGACCCATGAGTTTAAGACTCCTGTAGCTACAATTATGATTGCCAGTGAAGCCTTGAAGGACCCGGAAATTATAGAAGATAAAAAACGCATTAGCAGGCTGGCAGGGATTATTTACGATGAGAACGTGAGGCTCGGCAATCATATTGAACGCGTTCTAAGCATTGCAAGGCTTGAAAAAAAGGAGTTGAAACTTGAAGAGGCAGAGGTAAATTTAAATGAATTGGTTATGGTCGTCTTGGATAGCATGGATCTACAGTTGCAGAAAAAGGCTGCGAAGGTCGAACTTGCTTTGGATGCCATCGCCCCAATCGTTGTGGGAGATGAGTTACATCTTTCGAATGTTTTGTATAACCTCATTGATAACGCCAATAAATATAGCACAGAACAACCTAGGATTACTATAAAAACCAGGAATACGGCGAAGGGTATTGTGGTATCAGTCGCAGACGAGGGTATTGGGATGACTAAAGAACAAAGCAAAAGAATCTTTGATCAGTTTTACAGAGTGCCAACCGGTAACCTGCATGATGTTAAAGGCTTTGGTTTGGGATTAAATTACGTACAGGATATTATTACACAGATGGGTGGTAACATTAAAGTACACAGTGAAAAAGATAAAGGAACTGAATTCATCATAAGCTTACCCCTAAATTAAACTAAACGCATGAAACAAATCTTATTGGTGGAAGACGACCCTAATCTGGGGTTGCTTTTACAAGACTACCTACAGCTTAAAGGAAAGTTTGATGTTGTACTTTGTGTCGACGGAGACGAGGGATTAAAAGCCTTCACCAAGCAGGATTTTGACTTGTGCATCCTGGATGTAATGATGCCAAAAAAGGATGGCTTCACGTTGGGTAAAGAGATAAGAAAGATCAATCAAGATGTGCCCATTATTTTTGCCACAGCAAAGGCAATGATGGAAGATAAGGCCTCTGCTTATGATTTAGGGGGTGATGACTACATCACGAAGCCTTTTAGGATAGAGGAATTACTTCTTAGAATAAATGCTTTGTTAAAGCGAACTCAGAGTAAGGAAGGTTCAGAGAATTCCATTACTCAAACCAATTTTGAGGTCGGAGATTACGTTTTTGATTACACTACCCAATTGATTCATTTCAAAGGTCAGATACAAAAGCTTTCCACAAAAGAAGCCGAGTTGTTAAAACTGCTGTGCTTAAAAAAGAACGCTGTTTTGACCAGGGAAGAAGCTTTACTGAGCATCTGGCATGATGACAATTATTTCAATGGGCGGAGCATGGATGTATTTCTTAGTAAACTTAGAAAGTATCTTCGGGAAGACCCTAAAGTTGAGATATTAAATGTTCACGGAAAGGGCTATAAACTATTGGTGAATTAAAGCATAAAAGCCTTTAGTGCGGCCTGAGCATAGTCACCCCAATCTTTAAGCGCCGAATTAATCGTTGCTCTTAGTGATTTATAGTCCGCCGATTTTCCTTTTGCGGGAGATTTCATCTCTGCTGCCGGGATCGACTTATCGATTACCGTCTTAGCAAACCAAGTTACATTTTCATGCGGTAATGCCACACCTAATATCATACCTGGCAAGCCATTAAAAGATTCAGGTCCGCCAGAAACCGGGATCTTATCTGTATAAAATGCCACCACGTATATGGAGTCTAGAATAACGGCATTGGCTCTTCTGCACTCGTATCCTGCAATCGTTCTAACCTCGCTGGTTAGTTTCCAAATAATCTTTCTAACGCTGTCTTTTAATAAAAACGTCTCCTCGTAGACTTTTTTCTGGGCAGTAAATGTGCCATTTGCAATATCAGTAAAAATAGTACTGTTCTGCTCTCCCATTGGGTCACTAAAGTATCCTCTAGTCATTTCTGCTGGTGCAATGGGAGTAAATAATGTTTTTTCTGCAGAGAATACTAAGGTGCTTTGCAACAATCTGAATTGCGGGTTGTTCTTTTTATAGTTGTCATACATGTCGCGCATGTAACTGTTGGTGCTTTTATCCGCCGCTTTCTTCATCAGTGCATACATATTTATGCTTTTCTCAAATTCTATTACACCTGCTGGAGCAAATCTTACGTTTTGAGCATTAAGTGTCGAAAGGCCTAAGAATAGGCATATGGTAACTATGGCTATATTTTTCATGGCTTTTGATTATTTTTTGGCAGTTCCGCCCATTTTATTAAAGTCCCAAATGATGCTTCCCATAAAGTACCGCTGAATGGTAGTATACCTGTTTTCAATGAACATATTATTGCTAGAAGACCTGTCAAATCCTACGTTTTGATTCAATAGGTCATTGACAGCAATCCTGATTTGGAGATTCTCCGCTTTAAAGAACTTTTTGGCAATGAAGGCGTTAATAATTATACGTTCGAAGTCTTGATTAAAGGTCTGTGTTTTCGCAGTAAATTTATATTGTCCGTCTGATGAGATTTGGACTTTACCCGGAAGTTTTACATTAAAGCTGGCATTCCCTGTCGCGCCCCAGCCTTGGTTATTCCTGCTGGAAGGTAGCGATGACCTACTGTCATTGTAAGATGGCCCCCCAGAAATTCTAAAGTCATACTTATCCTTGTTTTGGGAAATTGATAACCCGGTAGAATAGTTATTAGATCTCGTTGTCGCCAATACCCCATTGATCATGCTAAAGTTTTTTGAGCCATTTGCGGACACATCAAGTCCTACACTAAGCTCAATAGCCTTAATCTTTCTGGACGTAGACCCATTAAAATAGAAGTTAGTTGGTGTTTCATTGAGGTTGATTGCTTGATAGGTATTATTTCCGGCGGCATCCGTAAAAGTGGTGTTAGTGATTGCGTTATTGATAAAAGAATATGATCCGTAAAAATATATATATTGGTCAGTAAGTATCTTATAAGAATTATAACCCATAGATACTCTGTTGTTAAAAGACGGATTAAGGTCGGGGTTACCAATTGTAATATTCAAGGGGTCGGTATTTTCCCTTATTGGCTGAATCTGGCTTATACTTGGTTGAGTGTTATATCCGTAATAGTTAATAGATAGTGATTTTTGCTGCGAGAAGCGGTATCTGTAGGAGGCATTTGGATTCCAGTTTATAAAGTTTCTATCAAACTTTCTGTTGCGATATAAATCAAGCTGACGGAATTGAACAGCGCTTACATTTGTTCCAAAGTTGATGGTCGCTTTTTCTTTTTTGATATTTACAGTTGCTCCTCCTTGGTTCGTTAATTGATTTAGCTTAAAATTATTACTAAACAAGGTGTCCAATTGGTCATATAGGCCGGTTCCCGATTTATTGAATGACTTCTTATCAGATGTGCTGTTATTAAGGTTGAGCCCATAATTAAACACCACTGAAGTTGCCTTGCTAATTGGCTCAGTGTAGGTGATTCTTGAACTTAGAATAGAAGATAAGGAGTTATTCGTTTTAGACTGATCTATGTTTCTCATGCTGTCCAATTGTTCTGCCTCGTTAAAAAACTCATTTTTAGAATTTAGAAAGCCATTTGATTTATTCTGGTTGAGTGATTGAGTTAAAGTAGCAGACAATGTTCGTCCTTTTTTCTTAAGCTTTTTTGTGTAAAATGCGTTTATGTTAAACAGGTTTTGATCAGCATCGTTAGTCACTTGTCTGTCGCCTGTATTAATCAAGGAGCTGTCTGCTCTTGAACTGAAGCTAGCAAAATCTTCTCTGGTTTTTGTCTCTTTCTGAGTGCCATCTATTATTAATTTTAAGGTGGAGGTAGAGTCAAGTTGGAAATTAAGTGTAGCGTCTAATTTCTGTCTGAAAGTACTATTATCGAACTGTTGAGCTGATGCACTATTGATCGTTCTTAAAACTCCATTTGCATCCTGAGGAAGAATATTTTGAGTGAGGTTGCTGCTTGAACCTTTTACACCAAGCGATCCGATCTTATAATTAGTGTTTAATCCAAACTTATCTTTATTCCATTTATCTTCAAAATGCAGGCCCCCGGTTTTAGTTGACGGTATCCCTCTTCCATCATATCGCCCATTCCAACCTCCAAGGTCATCACCACCGCCGATGTAATAGACTCCGTCTTCAAACTGTGTGCCACCGCTTGAACCATACTTGTCACCGTCTTCCCAGCCTAGACCCGTTTGGCCCGTGTTACCAAATATCCCATATCCAGATATACGCTGTTTACCTTTAAAGATATTGATCATCGCCTGACCCTGATAAAATTTATCCGTACCTGCGCCAAGATCAACCTTCCCAAAATACCCGTTTTTCTTATCCTCTTTAAGTTTGATGTTTATTGTTTTATTCTCCACACCATCGTCTACACCAGTGAAAGCTGCCTCATCGCTTTTTTTATCGTAAAGCTGAACCTTATCTACCATGTCTGCACGGATGTTTTTTGTCACCAGTGTAGGGTCGTCGCCAAAGAACTCTTCTCCATCTACCAAGACTTTCTTTACAGCCTTGCCTTGGGCGGTGATGTTGCCATCTTTGTCGATCTGCATTCCTGGAAGCTGCTTGAGCAAATCTTCTACTTTAGAGTTTGGTTGAATGTTGTAGCTTCCCGCGTTAAACTCCGTGGTGTCACCTTTAATCTTTATTGCCGCTACTTTCCCCTGAATAATTACGTTTTCCAGCAATGTTGACTTGAGTACTAGGTTTATGGAATTAAAATCTTTTTCCCGCTTCAGGCTGTCCAGGCTAAACTGTTCTGCATAATCCGCATACCCTGGGTAAGTAATGAGCAGGATGAATTTACCACTACGTAGATTTTTAACCTGAAAAGTTCCATCCTGTGCGACCCTGGAGAATTTAACCAGCGTCGAATCTTTTTGATTGAGAATAGTTACGGTACTATTCACCATTGTATAAGATGCCGCTGTGTCTACAACCTTACCTTTTATTAGGTAAGAATTGTCTTGAGAAAAGGAAAGGGTAACGGAAAGAAATAACAAGAGTGTTAAAGCTGCTAATTTCATGAGGGAGCATTTGTTCGGCGAAAGGTATAACTAAAAAGTTAGTATTCAAAAATTTCAAATGTTAAATTGTTTAATTTAACTTTGCTTATGCTGAATCCGGAAATGACAGGTCCTGCAACGTTAGCCGCAAGATTTGTAAACTATACTTCTAAACACATTTTTTTAACGGGAAAAGCAGGAACAGGTAAGACAACATTCTTGAGAGGCTTAACAGCTTTGACTCACAAAAAAACTGTTATTGTTGCACCTACCGGAATTGCAGCCATTAATGCTGCAGGCGTCACCATACATTCGTTGTTTCAACTTCCTTTCGGTACTTACTTGCCGAAAGCACCGGCTGCAGATGGAGATCATTATAGTCAACAATACAATACAGCGAAATCAATTGTCCGCCATCTGAACATGACGGCGAGCAAACGGAAAGTATTGGTCGATATGGAGCTGCTCATTATTGATGAGGTAAGTATGTTGAGGGCTGACCTGTTAGATGCCATCGACATGGTGCTTCGCTACATCCGAAGAAACAACCAAGAGAGCTTTGGTGGTGTTCAGGTTTTGTTTATTGGCGATTTGCACCAGCTTCCTCCTGTGGTGAAGTCAAACGAGTGGAATTTGCTTGGGCAGTTTTACAATAGTGCTTATTTCTTTGATGCGCATGTGTTAAAACAAAATCCACCAGTGTACATCGAATTGGAGAAGATTTACAGACAGGCAGATGATGTATTTATAAACCTGCTAAATAACCTTCGAAATAGTACAGTTACCTCACAAGATTTAGTCCTGCTTGAGCAGCATTATAAAGCTGACTTTAGAGCGCCGTTGAATGAAAAATACATTACCCTAACTACGCATAATAATAAAGCGGATGCTCTGAATAGAGAAAGTCTGGATAAACTTTCGGGCGCTTCATTTCTTTATAAAGCCAGGGTAGAAGATGAGTTTAGTGAATATGCCTTCCCTGCGGATGAAATTCTGGAGTTGAAGCTGAATGCCCAAGTCATGTTTATCAAAAACGATCCGACAGGAGAACAGCGCTTTTTCAATGGGAAAATAGCCACGGTTACGGCTTTGCGAACAGATACCATCGAGGTGCAACCTGAAGACAGCACACAGAAAATCATACTCGAGAAATACACCTGGAAAAACATCAAATATACCACCGATAAAGTTTCCGGAGAAATAAAGGAAGATCTTGTAGGTACTTTTACACAGTATCCGCTGAAACTGGCTTGGGCCATTACTGTGCATAAAAGTCAGGGTCTGACCTTTGATAAGGCGATTATTGATATCGGTAATGCTTTTGCGCCCGGACAAATTTACGTAGCACTTTCCAGATTGCGGTCGCTAAAAGGATTGGTACT
>JACMPF010000022.1 GCA_014377665.1 Pedobacter sp.
ATGCTGGTTGATGGTTGGCGTGTTGTGATCTGCCGTAGCAAAAGTGCGCTCTGGGTAAAGCACTTTAATTCCCCTGCTCTTCAACCCTAAAAAAGCTACTGGGCTGGTTACTTCGTGAATAAGATGGCGATCAATAAAAAGCACATCAGGACCACCTTCTATCTTACGTACTACGTGAGTGTCCCACACCTTATCAAATAATGTCTTGCTCATTTTTTGTTTGATTATATTTGTTATTTGCAAAAACCGGTTATGCCAATAGTTGCTTTCCCATCATTGCTAACAGGTCGTTATCATTAATATCTATTTTTTGGTCTGCAAGGGTTAAGAAGCGGTGGTAAACTTCGCTCAATTCCGCTTTGCTCAGGTTAAAGCCCAAACGCTCCAGATGGAATTTTAAAGCATGCCTGCCGCTGCGTGCAGTAAGCACAATGCTGGCGTCAGGGAAACCTACATCTTCAGGTCTGATGATCTCATAGTTCTCGCGGTTCTTAAGGAAACCATCCTGGTGTATACCAGAGCTATGTGCAAATGCATTGCTACCCACGATTGCTTTATTAGGTTGCACAGGCATACGCATCTGCGAGCTTACCATACGGCTCAGCTCATAAAAGTTCTTAGAATTGATATTGGTATACAAACCCAGAACCTGATGTGTTTTAAGGATCATTACTACCTCTTCAATAGAAGTATTACCGGCACGCTCGCCGATACCATTGATAGTGCCTTCAATTTGGCGGGCACCATTTTGCAAGCCCGCTATAGAGTTGGCAGTAGCCAAACCAAGGTCGTTGTGACAATGCACAGAGATGATGGCCTGATCAATGTTTTTTACATTTTCTTTAAGAAATTTTATCTTGCTGCCATATTGGTCAGGCAAGCAATAACCATTGGTATCTGGTATGTTTACTACAGTTGCACCCGCCGCAATAACTGCTTCAACCATTTGGGCCAAATAATGCACGTCTGCTCTTCCTGCATCCTCTGCGTAAAACTCGATGTCCTCTACAGATTTTTTCGCATACTTAACAGCTTCAACCGCGCGCTCCAGAATTTCTTCTCTCGTGCTGTTGAATTTATGTTTAATGTGCATATCAGACGATCCTATACCAGTATGGATACGAGGTCTTTTTGCATACTGTAAAGCGGCAACTGCCGAATCAATATCTCCTTTATTTGCACGTGTTAGCGCACAGATGATGGGTTCAGAAACAGCTTTAGAAAGCTCAACAACACTCTGGAAGTCGCCCGGACTAGATATAGGGAATCCTGCTTCAATAACGTCAACACCAAGTGCCTCCAGTTCCTTAGCGATCTCAACTTTTTCTGACGTTGATAACTGGCATCCGGGTACCTGTTCTCCATCACGAAGCGTGGTGTCAAACACATAAACTCTATTTGGATCGTGTAGCATAATTCTTAGTGTTTAGTTTGTATATGATTCTGTGCAATAAATATATTCTTCTTCATGGTATTATACGGCTTCCAATAAACTTTCTACAGATTTAACTGCCCCATTTTCTAATAATATTCTTTTTTCAATGCATTCCGGTAGTTGGGCTTCAAAATGACCTACATAAATTAAGGTGGTTCCATTCTTACAAAGTCCGTCTACCAGTTTGTTAAAGTGTTGTGTTTGTTGCTGATCCAGACCCTGACAAGGTTCATCTAGTATCAACAGTTCCGGGTTTTTAATAATAGTTCTGGCCAAGAGTGCCAGTCGTTGCTTGCCCAAGGGCAGCTCTGTCATCAGCACCTTGCTTTGCTCCAGCAAACCGAAATATTCCAGGAGTTCGTTAACCTGACCATGTCTGGTGGAACCTGGTTCGCAAAACAAACCTGAGCTGTCGTAGAAGCCGGATGCGACACTCTGCCATACTGTTGCCGAAGCGTCAAAGTACCAATGTAGCTCGGGTGATATCAGACCAATACGCGTTTTAATGTCCCAGATACTTTCTCCCGTACCACGTTTAAAACCAAAAAGGCTGAAATCGTTGGAATATGCCTGAGGATGATCACCGCAAACTAAGCTTAATAAGGTTGATTTTCCAGAGCCATTTGGCCCTTGTAACAACCATTTTTCCCCGCGCTCTACCACCCAGTTGATATTTTTCAACACCTGCTTATCTCCATAACTGATAGATACATCGGTCATTTTGATCACGCTTCCTGAAAAAGTAGGGATGGGGCTTTCCCTTAAAAAGTCGGGAACAGCTTTAACGGTTAACTCTTCATCACGTTCAGAAATACGTTCCTCATCAGAAATTTCCATTAGCTTTCCGTTGCTGATCTCCGCAAAGCGGTTGATACAAGCTGGTATTTCTACATCATTGCTGATCAGGATCAATTGCGTTCCTTTTTCAGCTAAGGCTTCCAACAGCCTATTTAGGTTTTCTCGGGATTGTTTATCCAAACCATTATATGGCTGATCAAGGATCAGTAATTGTGGGGCAAGCCATATCCCTTTTATCAGCTGTAACTTTTTGTGCTCACCGCTTGATAACTGGATCAGGGTTGAATTTACGAGATCAGAAAAACAAAGTTGATTAACGATCGCCAAAGCTTCCTCAAAGTCGAGCCCTAGCTTTTCGCCATAGCCTTGCAATTCTGCGCGCACCGTAGCAGTAACTTCGGTCGATTGCTTATTGTAACGCTGCTGGTAATAAAAGTTAGACTGGCCTTCCAAATCCTTAAATTGGTACCAGTTAGCCGTATAATGTATAACCGGAGGAAGGGAAGCCTCCGGGTTAAAATTAATCTCTATTTTGCCATTTGCCTTAATCAATCCTGCAACGGCTTTTGCTAATGATGTTTTGCCACTTCCACTTGTTCCGCACACCAACCAATTCTCCGACGGATAAATAATCCAGTTCAGATCCTGCAATACCGCTTTCTGACGGTACCATAGGTTTAGGTTGGCGATATGGACGACGGGCTTGGACATACTTCCTTACTTATGCTGTTTTTATAGCTTTCATTGCAGTCATTGCTTTTCTCAAAGTAGCCCCTATAACTTCTACTTCATGAGAACGAATCGCTTCGTTTACTTCTATAAGTGATCTATTATCAACCGCAGCATCTTTGCCTTCGTTAAAGTTTTTGCCAACTAAATCGGTATCAACTTTTTTCATGAAATCAGCTAACAAAGGTTTACAAGCCTGATCGAACAAGTAGCAACCATATTCAGCAGTATCAGAAATTACGCGGTTCATTTCGAACAATTTCTTACGTGCAATCGTATTTGCGATAAGTGGGGTTTCATGTAAAGACTCATAGTAAGCAGATTCTGGTTTAATTCCAGCCTGTACCATAGTTTCGAATGCCAATTCCACACCCGCTCTAACAAAAGCAACCATCAAGGTATAATTGTCGAAATACTCTTGCTCACCTATTTTAACATTCCCTGCCGGAGTCTTTTCAAACGCTGTTTCGCCAGTTTCTGCACGCCATCTCAATAGGTTTTTGTCGCCGTTGGCCCAGTCTTCCATCATAATGCGACTAAATTCGCCGCTCATGATGTCATCCTGATGCTTCTGGAACAATGGGCGCATGATGTCTTTAAGCTCCTCTGAAATCTCAAACGCTTTAATCTTCGCAACATTGCTTAACCTGTCCATCATGGCAGTGATACCACCTTGCTTTAATGCCTCCGTGATCACTTCAACACCATATTGAACCAATTTAGAAGCGTAGCCTGCATCGATTCCCTTTTCTACCATCTTATCAAAAGAAAGGATCGAACCTGTTTGCAACAAACCGCAAAGTATAGTTTGCTCGCCCATTAAGTCTGATTTTACCTCAGCTACGAAAGATGATTTCAATACACCAGCCTTATGGCCACCAGTACCTACGCAATACGCTTTTGCTTGCAATAAACCTTTTCCTTCCGGATCATTCTCCGGGTGAACAGCGATTAGGGTTGGTACGCCAAAGCCACGAACATATTCTGCTCTAACCTCACTACCCGGACATTTTGGAGCTACCATGATAACCGTGATATCTTTACGAACCTGCATGCCTTCTTCAACAATGTTGAAACCATGCGAGTACAATAGCGTAGCACCTTTTTTCATTAAGGGCATAATTGCGTTAACTACGGCAGTATGTTGTTTATCAGGAGTAAGGTTGATCACTACATCAGCATCAGGAATCAGTTCTTCATATGTTCCAACAGTAAAGTTGTTTTCTGAAGCATTTTTATAGGAATCTCTTTTTCCTTCAATAGCCTCTTTACGCAAGGCATAAGAAACATTTAAACCACTATCTCTTAGGTTTAAACCCTGGTTCAATCCTTGAGCTCCGCAACCTACCACTACCAGTTTCTTTCCTTTAAGGGCATCAATGCCGTCTAAAAATTCAGAACTGTCCATGAAATCGCAGACACCTAATTGGTTAAGTTTTTCTCTAAGAGGTAGTGTGTTAAAATAATTTGACATCGTTTATTTGTTTTTGATTTTATGGTTGTGTTTAAATTTTAGTTTTTAGTTAACATAACGAGTACACTACATTGTGAATACATTCTTCTCGCTGTCCAAGTACTCGTTCTCTATTACATCTTGCCCTGGTTTCTCTCTCTCAAATTCTCTCAGCTTCGCATTGAAACCTTCGCTATCCTTGATAATTGCTACCCTCGCACTGCGAACAAATTCGATCAATCCATATGGTTGCAACACTTCTATAAGTTTATCTGTCTCTTCTCTATGTCCGGTAGTCTCGAATACCGTGTAATCTTTACGTATCACCACCGCTCTTGCGCCATTTTCGCGCAATAACCGCTCTACCGATACCTTCTCCGCAATTGTATCAGTAGGCACCTTATACAGTGCCAGTTCCTGCCAAATAATATCTTCGTTAGTGTTGAAATAAACCTTTAACACTTCCACCTGCTTTTCTATCTGCCGAGCTAATTTACGTACTACCTCCTCAGTTTCGGTAATCACAATGTTAAACCTGTGGATGTGCTCAATCTCGGATGGCGATACATTTAAGCTTTCAATATTAATCTTTCTTCTTGAAAATATAATAGCGATGCGGTTCAATAATCCGATCTGATTCTCCGTATAAACAGTAATTGTAAATTCCTGCTGCTGGTTGTTCTCTATATTAGAATTACTCATTGTCTTTAATTATTTAAGTCTGATTTCACTTACACTACATCCTTGTGGTACCATTGGGAACACATTGTGCTCCTTCGCCACCATCACCTCCAATAAGTAAGAACCCTTGTGATTCAGCATTTCTTCCAATGAACTTACCAAATCCGCCCGCTCCGTTACTCTTTTACCTTTAATGTAATAGGATTCCGCAAGCTTGACGAAATCAGGACTCTTGATGTCAACAAATGAATACCTTCTCTCATTAAACAACTGCTGCCACTGACGAACCATTCCTAAAAACTGGTTGTTCAAAATCATGATCTTCACATCAACACCAGATTGCATAATCGTTCCGAGTTCCTGCAAAGTCATCTGAAATCCACCATCACCAATCACGGCAACTACAGTTCTGTCTGGCGTACCAAACTTAGCGCCGATTGCGGCAGGTAAGCCGAAGCCCATTGTGCCTAATCCGCCGCTGGTAATGTTACTTCTTGTCTTGTTAAATAAAGCGTAACGACAAGCAACCATCTGATGCTGACCAACATCGCTTACAATAACAGCCTCGCCTTTAGTCAGCTCGTTCAATTGATGGATTACTTCGCCCATCGACAACTCATCTCCTTCAGGATGAAGCTCTTTTTGAATCAGTTCTTCCTGCTCAATTTTATCAAATGCCCGAAACTCGGCAACCCATTCTTTATGCTCTTTTGCTTCTACAAGTGCGGTCAGCAAGGGTAACGTTTCTTTACAATCACCCCAAACAGGAACATCAGCTTTCACATTTTTGTCGATCTCCGCAGGATCAATATCTAAATGGATCACCTTAGCCTGTTTTGCATATTTATCTAAGCGACCGGTTACCCTATCATCAAACCTCATCCCGATAGCGATCAAGACGTCGCAGGAGTTTGTTTGAACATTTGGACCGTAGTTTCCATGCATTCCCAACATCCCAACATTTAATGGGTGATCAGTTGGAATCGCACCTGCACCGAGGATAGTCCATGCTGCAGGGATACCGCTTTTTTCTACAAAAGCTTTGAACTCTTGCTCTGCACTTCCTAGTAATACGCCCTGACCAAACAAGATAAATGGTTTTTTAGCAGCATTGATCATTTCAGCAGCCGCTTCAACATATTCTTTACGAACATGAGGTTTCGGACGATAGCTCCGGATATGGTCGCATGGAACATAACCCGCGTAATCGAACAACTGCATTTGTGCATTCTTCGTGATGTCTACCAACACAGGTCCTGGTCTGCCGGTTCTGGCGATATAAAACGCTTTAGCTAATGCCGCAGGGATCTCACTGGCATCCGTTACCTGATAATTCCACTTAGTCACCGGAGTGGTAATGTTGATTACATCAGTTTCCTGAAATGCATCAGTACCCAATAAATGAGCAAATACTTGTCCGGTGATGCATACCATAGGCGTACTGTCGATCTGTGCATCCGCCAATCCTGTTACCAGGTTGGTGGCACCCGGACCGCTGGTTGCGAATACTACGCCAACTTTACCTGATGTTCTGGCATAGCCTTGAGCAGCATGCGTAGCACCTTGCTCATGGCGAACCAATATATGTTGTAGTTTATCATTATAATCATATAATGCATCATAAATAGGCATGATGGCGCCCCCAGGATATCCGAACACAACTTCTGTTCCTTCTGCGATTAATCCTTCTAATAAAGCCACAGAACCCGTTACTGAAACAGTTGTTTTCGGCTCAGTCTGGGTGGTCAATTCTGCTTGTGCTATTTCCATAGTGGTATTTTTTAGTAAAAGTCGTTTAAAATTATCCTGTGTAGGCATCTGTTACGCAGCCTTCACTTGCGTTACTAACTTGTTTCAGGTATTTGTACAATACCCCTTTTGTGACGGGTGGGGGCAACTGTGTCCAGGCCTCCCTGCGTGTAGCTAACTGCTCGTCAGATAGGTGAACATTGATTGAATTCGTAGTCGCATCTATGGTGATCACGTCATCATCATGAACCAAGGCGATGTTTCCACCTTCCCATGCTTCTGGCGTAATGTGACCCACAACAAACCCATGTGTACCACCAGAGAAACGGCCATCAGTAATAAGTGCTACTGATTTACCCAACCCTGCTCCAATAATTACCGAAGTAGGCTTCAGCATTTCGGGCATCCCGGGAGCTCCTTTCGGCCCAACTTGTCTAATCACCACCACATCGCCACTTTTCACTTTGCCACTTTGAATACCAGCAATCAGGTTTTTTTCTCCATCAAATACCCGTGCCGGGCCGACAAATTTCTCGCCTTCTTTACCGCTGATTTTGGCTACAGAACCCAAGGGTGCTAAATTACCGTACAACATTTGAAGGTGACCGGTTTTTTTAATTGGTTCCGTAACCGGGAATATAATTTTCTGTGTTTCAAAATCCAAATCTACCGCGTCAGCAACGTTCTCTGCAAGTGTTTTTCCAGTAACGGTGATACAATCACCATGGATCAGGCCTACCTTAATCAGGTATTTCAATACCGCAGGAACCCCACCAATTTCATGAAGATCCTCCATCAAGTAAGATCCGCTTGGTTTCAAATCACCAAGAACAGGAGTGCTGTCGCTGATTCTTTGGAAATCAGCCAGGGTCAATGGCAAACCAACTGATTTAGCCATCGCAATTAAGTGAAGCACGGCATTAGTTGATCCTCCTAAAACCATAACCGTAACAATCGCATTGTGAAATGCTTTTTCA
>JACMPF010000163.1 GCA_014377665.1 Pedobacter sp.
TAAAAGACTTTTAACGATTAGCCTTTTAACATTTTCAATAATTCTCGTGCCGCCTCTGCAGATGAACCAGGGTTCTGTCCCGTAATCAATAAGCCATCCTTAAGTACATATGATCCCCAATCGGCTCCTTTACTGTACTTTCCTCCTAGCTTTTTCAATTCATCTTCTACCAAAAACGGAACTACATCAGTTAACTTCACCGCTTCTTCTTCAGTATTCGAGAAACCGGTTACTTCTTTACCTTCCACCAGCGGTGTACCATCAGCTTTTTTAGTTTTGATCAACACACCCGGAGCATGACAAACGAGGGCCAACGGTTTTTTGTCGTTGTAGAATGTTTCAATCAGTTTGATGGAATCAGCGTCATTGGCTAAGTCCCATAGCGGTCCGTGGCCACCCGGATAGAACACAGCATCATAATCAGCGGCATTCAGTTCACTTAACTTGTGCGTGTGTGCTAATTTATTTTTAAGTTCTTCATCTTTGTCGAAACGATGAGTAGCGTCTGTTTGAAAATCAGGCTGCTCACTTTTAGGATCTATAGGAGGTTGTCCACCTTTTGGTGATGCCAGGTCAGTTTCCACTCCTGCATCCGCCAGCACATAATAGGGAGCTGCGAATTCTTCTATCCAAAAACCTGTTTTTTCGCCGGTGTTACCCAGTTCACTATGTGATGTCAATACGATTAATACTTTCATTGTTATCTATTTGAATTAAATTTTTACGATCATTTTCCCTTCGTTTTTACCGCTAAACAAATCGATAAATGTTTGAGAAGTATTTTCAAAGCCTTCGACTATGGTTTCAGCATAAGTTAATTTACCTGCCTTGTACCAAGCTAACAGCTGGGCTATAGCTTCAGGAAACTCCTTCGCATGATCAGATACGATGAAGCCCTGCATTAGCACACTGTTTTTCACTAGTATCGGCTGCAAACGCGGGCCTTTAGCTTCTGCTGTGTTGTTGTAAAGAGATATAGCGCCGCAAACTGGTACACGGGCATATTTATTCAGATGTGTCATTACTGCATCGGAAATCTCGCCGCCAACGTTATCAAAGTAGATATCTACTCCATTTGGACAGCTTTTGCCGATTGCATCAGCCATATTGGTAGTTGTTTTGTAGTTAATGGCATCATCGAAGCCAAACTTTGATTTTAGCAGCGCAACTTTTTCGTCGGTGCCAGCTATTCCAACTACGTGGCAGCCCATAATCTTACCAATTTGGCCAACAATACTACCTACGGCACCAGCAGCCCCAGATACCACAATAGTTTCACCTTCTTTCGGTTTCCCGATTTGGGTCAGGCCTATTTGGGCTGTCAAGCCTGTCATTCCCAAAAGTCCAAGGTAGGCGCTTAAGGGCGCAGCATTAGGATCAACCTTTGAAAGCCCTTTCCCGTTCGATAGCTGGTTTTCTTTCCATGGTAGTTGGCCTGCTACGAAATCACCGGCCTCGAAATCAGGATGATGAGATGTGGTAACTTTGGCAATTATCAAGGACTGTATAGGCTTGTTTAACTCAAAAGAAGGTACATAAGATTTTACATCACTCATTCTGCCTCTCAGATAAGGATCTACCGAAATGTATAAGGTCTGCAAAAGCACTTCTCCATCCGCGGGTTCTGGTATGTTTTCTTCAATGATTTTAAAGTCGGTTAGTTGGGGGAGACCCACCGGTCTGTGATTTAATAAGATTACTTTATTCATGACTTACTTTTTAAACTTTCTTTCCTGGCTTATAAATGTTTTCTTCCAGGTCGGTTGCTGTTTAAACACAGAGTTGTGGTAAAGGTTTCCCTTACTCTGGGTAGTCAAGGTATTATAACAAAAGGGAGACAAAGCCAAAGATCAATTACGCTTTGAGATGGGGTTGTTAACGAGTAATTACAGGAATTTCACTTTAATGCATAGATGTTTCTCTTCGAAAACATTAGTCAAGATGTTACACTAAATCCTAAATAGAGAGCATTTTAAAAATTTATAATACTCACTGATATCCATTCTTAAAATCTAATATCGAAGAGATATACCGCTTCTGTTGTAGACTGGGATAGCTAAATCAATAAATATATTACTTTCAGTTATTATATATACTAAAAAGCCGAACGTGGCATCTCGCTTGCAATTGGTTGTACAACTGAAGGTTTTATTCACCACATTCCAATCTTAGAACGATAAACTGTCATTTATTTAGATCTTCATTCACATTTTTTAAAAATTACCTATAATGAAAAAAACATTTACCTCAAGTGGGGTTAACAATTCTGTGCGCCAACCTCAGCGCTATCTTAAACTGCTTACAGTCATCATTTCTGCAATGGTGATTTTTACTACGTTCGTAACCGGATGTAAGAAAGACGATTTTAAAGGTGAAGTATTTGGTGATTGTCCGGTGGTCGTCTCTACAGATCCGATGGACAAAGCTGTAGACGTAGTAGTTAATAAGCTGATTTCCATAACGTTTAACACGGATATGGACGCTACTACGATAAATAGTACTACGCTAATCATAAAGCAGGGCGCAAATCTAATTTCCGGCAAAGTAGAGAGTACTGACAATCCAAAAACGTTTACATTTAAACCTGATGTGGCTTTATTGCCGTTTATCGTTTATAATGGAACTGTTACTACAGGTGCGAAAGATCTTTTCCACACTGCCATGGTAGCAGATTATTTATGGAGTTTTACTACGATTCCAAATGTCACGTTAAGTGTTCTTCCAAATTTGGGTGGTACAACTACAGGTGCTGGATCGTTTGCTCAAGGATCTACAACCACAGTAACCGCAGCGCCTAACACAGGTTTTACCTTCACAAGTTGGACAGAAAACGGAACAGTAGTCTCTACTAGTTCTAGCTATCAATTTACAATGGCTGGTAACAGGGCATTAGTTGCCAACTTTACTGCGATACCTGCAGGGAGTGTTGCAGTTTTACTATCTTCAAATCCAACTGCGGGTGGTACCAATAGTGGGTCAGGTGCTTACGCAATCGGTTCAACAGTTACCATTGCGTCAGTAGCTAATGCAGGTTTTACGTTTGTAAATTGGACAGAAAATGGTACAATCGTTTCAACCAGTTCAAGTTATTCGTTTGTGATTGCGAGCAACAGAAATTTTGTTGCCAATTATAGGGTAGTTCCGTCATCGCAATTTGCTGTAGTTTTAACTTCAAATCCAACTGCAGGTGGAACTACAGATGGGGAGGGCTCTTATGCTTCAGGTACTTCGGTAACCATCACAGCTGCCCAGAACACCGGCTATACTTTTGTGAACTGGACTGATAAAATTAGCGGAGTAGTTGCCTCGACAAGTCCAAAGTATACGTTTGCACTAACTACAAACAGAAGTTTCGTAGCGAATTTTGTGATCAATACTTACTTGTTAACTGTAACGGCGGTTAATGGCGTTGTAGTAAAAAATCCAAATCAACCGACTTATAATCATGGTACACAAGTTTTGCTTACGGCAACCGCGAATCCTGGTTATGTATTTAGTTCTTGGTCTGGAGATGCTTCAGGATCTGCTAATCCGCTTACTGTCATTATGAATGCTAATAAGAATATAACAGCTAATTTTACGCTGATTCCTCCTCCAACACCATCTATATTAGGTAGTGCAGCATTATTTGGAGCCTTCGGCGGTAATGCTGGTATAACCAATCAAGGATTATTTACGGTTATTAATAATGGCAGCATTGGTACGACGGCGGCTTCAACCTTAATCACCGGATTTCATGATGGTACAACAAATGATGTCTATACGGAAACCCCTCTTAATAAAGGTAATGTAACCGGAAGAATCTATACTGCTCCACCAGCTCCTGGAGATGCAACTTCATTTGCAATTGCTCAGCAGGGATTACTCGACGCTACCAAAGCCTATAATGCAATTTCACCCGCTTCTAAACCAGGAGGGATTGATCCAGGTGCAGGAGAGCTAGGTGGGTTAACGTTGGCACCTGGTGTTTATAAATCTGCCAGTGGTACGTTTAAAATCACCAATGGTACGCTTACACTTGATGCAAAAGGTGATCCGAACGCAGAGTGGATCTTCCAAACAGCCGCAGGTCTTACTGTAGGTATTGCTGGTCCGGCAGGTGCTAGAAGTGTAGTCATTATTAATGGTGGTTTTGCCAAGAATGTGTACTGGTATGTAGGAAGCGCAGCTACGATAAACGAAGCTGGAGGTGGAGTGATGACTGGTACAATCATTTCTACTGCTGGTGTAACTTTCTCTACTGCTGGAAATGCTGTTCAAACAGTTCTAAACGGAAGAGCACTTTCATTAGTGGCATCGGTAACTATGGTTAACACAACTATTAATGTGCCTCAATAAGCTAATCATCTAAATTGAATTATTTTAAAAAGAAAAATTTAACCATGAATAATATCATAAAAACACTTATCAGCTTCGGCTTGATGATGCTGCTCATACAAGTTAATACCAAGGCACAAACAGTGCAACCAAAGTGGTGGTTTGGTGTATCAGGTGCAGCGAATGCAAATTTCTACGATGGTACTACACAGCGATTAAACGATAATTTGATTGTACCAACGGCTTTTCACAAAGGGAAAGGTATACGTCCATTTGGTTCAGTTTTAATGGAGTATCGTCCTAACCAAACCTGGGGAGGGGCTTTAAACATCGGCTATGATGGGCGTGGAGGAAAATTTGATGACAAAGTAGCTCCATGTAATTGTCCTACTACTTTAAACACAAATTTAAGTTACCTAACGGTAGAGCCAACTTTGCGCTTAAACCCATGGCAAAGTGCCTTTTATATCTTTGCCGGGCCAAGATTTGGTGTGAATTTAAAAAAGAATTTTTCGCACACCCAATTAAAACAGCCAAATACAGATGCCGAGTTTAGTGAGGTACGTAAATATCTATTCTCTGGCCAGGTTGGAGTGGGATATGATATTCCAATGTCATCTGAAAGCAGCACCACAAAGTTTGTAATTTCGCCCTTTGTTTCTTTCCATCCATATTTTGGACAAGACGTAAGAAACATTGAAAGTTGGTCTAATACTACAATAAGGGCAGGTATTGCTCTTAAATTTGGAAGTGGTAAAAAAGTAGTAGAGGTTGTAGCTCCTCCAGTAGTCCCTGTGGATGTAAGCTTCAGTGTTCAAGCCCCGGGTCCACTTTTATCAAAGCGTGTGGTTAGTGAAACATTACCGTTGCTAAATTATGTTTTCTTTGATCAAGGTTCAACCCAAATTCCTAACCGCTATACCAGTTTGTCAACTTCGCAGGCTGATGGATTTAAAGAAGTACAATTACAAGAGGAACAAACATCAAATAGTAACGGTCGTTCTTCCAGACAATTAAACGTTTATTATAATGTCCTTAATATATTGGGAGATCGTATGCGTGCAGACCAAAGCATTCAAATTACTTTAAGTGGTGCCTCACTAGCTGGACCAAATGAAGGAAAAGCGTTTGCAACTTCAATTAAAGATTATTTGGTAAATGTTTTTGGAATAAGTGAAAATAGGATTGCAACCAATGGTCGTACCAAACCTATACATCCATCAGAGCAGCCAGGTGGCAAGAAAGAGCTCAACCTACTTAGAGAAGGTGATCGTAGGGTCGATATCCAAAGCTCATCTAATACCCTTATGATGGAAGTTGGGGGCGGCATGATGATGCCAGTAAAAATCAATGCTACTCAATCAGATTCAATGGCAGATCAAGTAGTATTCAAAGTAGATAAGGCAAGTGAAATATTAACATCATACACTATTGATTTAACTGATCAAAGCGGTATGACTAAACAGTACGGGCCATTTACAAGAGGTCAAGAGAGTATTTCTGGTAAAACCATTTTAGGAAGCGATAAAGTTGGCGACTATAAAGTGGTGATGGTTGGAACAGCAAAAGATGGTTCAACAATTAGAAAGGAAAGTACGCTTCATTTAGCAATTCAAGATGAGAAAGTTGAAAATGGTTTACGTTACAGTGTGTTGTTTAATTTTAACGAATCCAATTCTATAGCAGCTTATGATCAATTTCTGAGAAATATTGTTAGCCCTTTAATTATGGATGGGTCAACAGTTATTATTCACGGTCATACTGATGTTATTGGATCAGAAGCGTATAACTTCAAGTTATCTCAAAATAGGGCAGAACATGCGAAGCAAATTATTGCCGATGCGTTGGCAAGTAGTGGAAAAGGCAATGTCAAGTTTGAGGCTTATGGCTTCGGAGAAGCATTGGATAAAGCTCCTTTTGATAACAATAGACCAGAAGAACGTTTCTATAATAGAACTGTAATTATAGATATTAATCCCGGAAAGTAATATCTATTTCCATTTGTAAAAAAAGGGTGTCGACTTGCGTTGGCGCCCTTTTTTGCATTGCATCGTGTTCCCAAAAGATGCATCAGCAGCCAGATTGCTTTTGACAGATTGAACAATTGTTGTTAAAAAAAACACATCTACTCTATTTTGGCCAATCCCAGGTGCTCAAGTCATCGCTCCAGGCTATACCGATAGATGCGTTTTTATCAAAATCTCCTTCCTCTTCCGTTTTAGGGCCTGAAGCGTGGAAAAACATTACATATTTTCCAAAGCGCTTATTCTTCTTAAGGTTAATTACCGTTCCTGCGGTAATTCTGCCTTTGGCCCAAGACCAGTTGTTTTGTCCGAGGGTAATCAACGGCCCCCA
>JACMPF010000164.1 GCA_014377665.1 Pedobacter sp.
ATTTTATCTCCGCAGCGGCGGCTTGTAAGGCAGTTTCAGAAAGATTCAATGAATCCGTTCTCATATAAGTTATATGTCCGCTTTCATACAATCGCTGAGCGATTTGCATAGTTCTCGAAACGGAATACCCAAGTTTCCTGGAAGCTTCTTGTTGTAATGTAGAGGTTGTAAAAGGTGCAGCGGGATTGCGTTTTGCGGGTTTAGTCTCTAGGCTACCAACTTCAAAGCTTGCTTCAAGACAGTCATTTACAAATTTCTCTGCATCAACCTCTAATTCGAAACGAAGTGGAAGTTCCGCTTTTACGAGTTCCTTTCCCTTTCCTGTTAGCAATTGCGCAGTGATCTTATATGCTGGAATGGCGTTGAATTTATTAAATTCTCGCTCTCGGTCAACAATCAACCTTACAGCGACCGATTGGACCCTGCCTGCTGACAAAGACGGTTTTATTTTCTTCCACAAGACTGGAGACAATTCGAAACCGACCAGCCTGTCCAGGACGCGTCTAGCTTGTTGAGCATGGACTAAATTGTAATCAATTGTTCTTGGCGTAGCGATCGCTTTTAAAATAGCCGGCTTAGTGATCTCATGAAAAACTATCCGTTTAGTATTTGCTTCTTTCAGACCCAAAGTTTCAAATAGGTGCCAGCTAATCGCTTCTCCTTCGCGGTCCTCATCAGATGCGAGCCATACCATTTCAGCTTCTTTCGCTAGTTTTTTAAGTTCTGCCACAACTTGTTTTTTATCGGCTGGTACCTCATAAGTTTGAGAGAAATTATTAGCGATATCAATTCCCATGTCCCCTTTAACTAAATCCCGGATGTGACCGTAACTTGATTTAACAAGAAAATCTTTTCCTAAATACCCTTCTATCGTTTTAGCTTTTGCGGGTGACTCAACTATCAATAAATTCTTCGCCATTCAGAACGTTTTTCTGCAAATAAAGCTATAAATAAGCCGAATTTCAAAATTCCACGTATAATTTGCGTGATTAATTCTCTAACGCAAATGTTTCTATCGTCTATTTTACCTGCCGGTTATATATTTATATCCATTTTGTAGTTAACTTCGTATGTATATTAAAACCTAAAAACATGAACACACTATTAATTTTACTTACCATGTTCTTTACACCACCGGCAAAGAGCGTATATGATTTTACTTTTAAGACTATTGACGGCAAGGAAGTTAAACTTTCCAAGTTTAAAGGGAAGAAAATTCTAATTGTGAATACAGCCTCCAAATGCGGTTATACTCCACAATATGAAGATCTTGAAAAGTTACATAAACAGTATGGTAAGAAGGTAATTGTAATTGGATTCCCTCAGGCGAATTTTAATGATCAGGAGCTCGCTACCAATGCAGAGATTAAGAAATTTTGTACTGGCGAATACAATGTTACCTTCTTACTATCTGAGAAAAGCAATGTTAAAGGTACCGAGATTTCTCCGTTGTTCAAATACCTTACTACGGCTTCCAATTCTGATTTTACTGGAGATATTAACTGGAACTTTGAAAAATTTCTTATCAATGAAAAAGGAGAGTTAGTACACCGCTTCCGCTCAAAAACTACGCCTTTAAGTCCGGAGATAACTAAAAATTTGTAACTAAACTGTGATTTCATTACAAATGCGAGAGAAATCTTTAACGGGATTTCTCTTTTTTTATACCTTTATTTTATGCTTAAATAGTTTGGCTAAATTCCATTATGATTAAATGTAACTCCCATTTTACCACTTTAATTTTATTTTCGGTTTTATGCCTATTTGCTTGTAAAGGCAAATATCAGATTACTCAGACAAAGCGAGCAGAGTATAATATAAATAACGATCTTCCGGTTGACAGCAACATTATTAAGACTTACAACCCCTATAAGGTGCAGATGGAGGCAGAAATGAATAAGGTCATTGCACACTCCAACGTTTTAATGTCGAAAGTTGAAAGTGATAAGAACCCTGAAAGTTTATTGAGCAACTTTTTTGCTGATGCTACTTTCCATGAAGCACAGAAAATTGATAACAATATTGATTTTGCAATACCTACCAGCAAAGGCGGTTTGCGTATGGACATCTCTAAAGGGGAGGTTACCATGTCTAATATTTTTGAGACTATGCCGTTCGAAAATGAGTTGATTGTATTTACACTCAGCGGTACAGACACACAAAATTTAATAAATTTTATAGCGTTAAATAATGGCGAGCCAGTCTCAGGTTTGAGGATGAAAATCGTAGATAAAAAACCTGTCAACATTACTATTAAGGGCAAACCATTTGATGCTTCAAAAAGCTATCGAATTTTAACCACAGACTATTTGGCTGGTGGAGGAGATAATTTTCAAAGTTTCAAGAAACCTATTGACAAAAAGCATCTGGGTTTAAAGGTTAGAACAGCACTGATAAATTATGTACAAAATCTTGAAAAAGAAGGAAAAAATATTAATCCAATATTAGATGGAAGAATTACTAAAAACTAATCGCCGCAGTTTCCTGAAGGCGGGAGGCATTCTTTCTGTAGCAACTGCGTTAAACCTTAATTCATTGCAAGCGATTGCAGCTGGAGATGTTGTCAAGCTCAGCATTCTCCACACCAATGATGTTCATAGCAGAATTGAGCCATTTCCTATGGATGGTTCCAGGTATCAGGGTTTAGGCGGAACGGCCAGACGAGCCGCAATTATAAAAAAGATCAGAGGAGAAGAGCGCAATGTTTTACTCTTTGACGCCGGTGACATATTTCAGGGTACTCCTTATTTTAATAAATTCGGTGGCGAGATTGAAATGAAGCTGATGACAGCTATGAGTTATGACGCCGCAACAATGGGTAATCATGATTTCGATAACGGACTTGCAGGTTTCTATAAGCAGTTGCCTCATGCGAATTTCCCAATTCTTTGCAGCAACTATGACTTCTCCAATACATTACTTAACAAATCCACTATACCGTATAAAGTATTTAACAAAGAAGGTATTAGTATAGGTGTTTTTGGAATTGGAATTCAACTTAAAGGGATTGTTGATATACGTAGCTATGGCGATACCATTTATCTTGATCCCCAAAAAAAAGCGAATGAAACAGCTGACTTCCTGAGAAATGAATTGAAATGCGACCTTATAATCTGCCTTTCTCACATCGGATATACCTATTCAACTGATAGAGTAAGTGATAAAATATTGGCTAAGAATAACAATAATATTGACCTGATCATTGGCGGACACACTCATACATTCATGGATAAGCCAGAAGATGTATTAAACTTGAGTAGCAAAGTCACAACAATAAATCAAGTAGGATTCGGAGGAATTAATCTTGGCCGAGTAGATTATTATTTTGAAAGGTATAAGGGGAAACGTGCAAAAAGTGGATCCCAGTATCTGATCAGTAATAATCTAAACAGTTAGTTAACAAAGAAAACCACCACCTAAAAGATCATTTCCCTCGTAGAATACTGCTGATTGTCCAGGTGCAATTGCTGAAACAGCATGGTCAAATACCACTCGCATTTTATCCCTTTCTTGAACGATGGTACTCAGCGTACCTGCATCTTTATATCTGATTTTTGTAATTACGTTATCCAAAGGCTCATTAATATCAGTATACTTAATCAGATTAATATTTCTGACCATCGCTTCTCTACGTTCTAATTCGTCGGCCCTTCCCAAAACAATAGTATTGCTTTCAGGAAGAATCTGCAACACAAACATAGGCTCTCCGAAAGCAATTCCTAAACCTTTTCGCTGACCGATAGTATAAAAAGGATAACCTTTGTGTTGTCCAACTATCATCCCATTGCTAAGTACAAAGTTTCCATTGGCAACACGATCTTCCAGATCTTCAACCTTATGTTTAAGAAAAGCGCGATAATCATTATCTGGCACAAAACAAATCTCATAGCTCTCACTTTTTTTAGCCAATTCTTCTTGTCCCATATCCATCGCCATTTGTCTGATTTCAGATTTTGCAAATGATCCAAGCGGAAATTTTGTACGGGCTAAGTTTTCTTGTGAGACGCCCCACAATACATAGGATTGGTCTTTATTTTCGTCTCTACCTTTTGATATTACATGCCTTCCATTCTCCTCCAATCTAATATTGGCATAATGACCCGTTGCAATAAATTCGCAATCAAGTTTATTAGCACGTTTCAATAGAGCCTCCCATTTAATATGTGTGTTGCATAGAACACAAGGGTTAGGGGTACGACCAGCAAGATACTCGTCCACAAAATTATCAATTACAAAGTCGCCGAACTCATCTCTAATATCCAATATATAATGAGGAAAGCCATAATTTACAGCTAGAGTACGAGCGTCGTTGATACTGTCAAGACTACAGCAGCCGGTTTCTTTACTGCTACTTCCTGAAGTAGCATAGTCCCAGGTCTTCATCGTTAAGCCAATTACTTCGTAACCTTCCTCATGAAGCATCACCGCTGCAACTGAACTGTCAACTCCTCCACTCATGGCTACCAGAATTCTGCCTTTTTTACTCATTTTAATTTTTCGAAATACAAAAATAGTGGAATTAACTCATAGATTGGCATTTCGAGGTCAAATGCTTGTCAAAGTATACCTATAAATTTTTACCTTAGAGCTATCATAAACCAAGTTATTTATAATAATGAAGAGAATAATAATAGCCAGCTTATTGTTGGTCGGCTTAAAAGTAAATGCTCAGCAGGATTTGGTGAAGTACGTTAGACCTATAATTGGAACACAGAAGATGGGGCATACATTTCCTGGTGCAACAGTTCCATTTGGAGCAGTTCAATTGAGCCCTGAAACTGATACGCTATCATACGAGTTTAATGGAAAATACAATGGTGATGTTTATAAGTACTGTGCTGGTTACAAATATGAAGACAAGAACATTGTTGGATTTAGTCATACGCATTTTAGCGGCACAGGGCATTCAGATCTTGGAGACTTTCTGATTATGCCTACACAAGGTAAATTACAATTGAATCCAGGAACTTCCAATGATACTAAGTCGGGCTACCGTTCAGCCTACAGTCATGCAAATGAAATTGTCGAAGCAGGATATTACAAAGTGAAACTAGATGATGATAACATTACTGCCGAGTTAACTGCAACAACCAGGGTAGGAATGCATCAATATACTTTTCCAAAATCATATGATTCTCACATCATTCTTGACCTTATGGCTGGTATTTACAACTATGATGATAAGAATGTGTGGACTTATGTAAGAGTTGTAAACGACACGTTGGTTACGGGTTATAGACAAACCAATGGCTGGGCACGGACGAGAACGGTTTATTTTGCGATGACCTTTTCCAAACCATTTAAATCATATGGACAGAAGAATTACGATGAAGATCAGGTATATAGAGGCTTTTGGAGGAAATTTGATCAGAACAAGAATTTCCCCGAAATAGCGGGAAAGAGAATTCGCATGTATTTTGACTTCAAAACTGACGAACAAGAAAAAGTTAAGATTAAGTTCGCTTTATCTCCGGTAAGCCAGGCAAATGCAGTAGAGAATATGAAGGCTGAAGCACCTGGATGGGATTTTAATAAGGTTAAACAACAGGCCCAATCTGATTGGAACAAAGAGCTTAATAAGATTAAGATCGACGCTTCAGCTGATGATAAGACGAACTTCTACACGGCAATGTATCATGCTTTTATCAACCCTACGACTTATACAGACGTAAATGGCGAATACAAAGGACTTGATCAGAATGTGCACAATGCAGATGGGTTTACCAATTATACAACCTTTTCTTTATGGGACACTTACCGTGCGCTTCACCCATTTTTTAACATCATGCAGCCATCCCGAAACAATGATGTTGTAAAATCTATGATGGCTCATTATGAACAAAGTGCGTTGAAGATGCTACCTATATGGTCTCATTATGCAAACGACAATTGGTGTATGAGCGGCTATCATAGTGTATCTGTTCTTGCAGATGCTATCATCAAGGGAGTATATGATGGAGACGCAACAAAAGCTTTAGAGGCCTGTATAACTACCGCTAACCATCGCAATTATGAAGGAATAGGCGATTACATTGATTTAGGTTACATACCTGCTGAGCGTAGTGGTACATCCGTCTCTAATACATTGGAATATGCTTACGATGATTGGTGCATTGCACAGATTGCGAGAAAATTAGGTAAACAGAGCATATATGAGAAGTTCCTGAAAAGGTCAGGTAATTGGGTTAATAATTATGATAAGTCGATAGGCTTTATGCGCCCAAAGATGGCAGATGGAACGTTCAAGAAGGATTTCGATGCAATGAGTACTCATGCTCAAGGGTTTATTGAGGGTAATACTTGGAATTATAGCTTTTTTGTACCGCATGATCCAAATGGAATGATTGCTCAAATGGGAGGTAAAAAGAAAGTTGAACTTAGATTAGATTCTCTATATACTATGCATTTGCCTGATAAATTTTTTGCTGATACGGAAGATATCACAAGAGACGGTATCATTGGTGGATACGTTCACGGGAATGAACCAGCACACCATGTGGCTTACCTGTACAATTGGATAGATCAGCCTTGGAAAACACAACAGCGGGTACGTATGATCCTAAAAATGCAGTATAAAGCTACTCCAGATGGTTTAGGAGGAAACGATGATTGCGGTCAAATGAGTGCATGGTATATATTCTCATCTCTTGGATTCTATCCTGTGTCGCCAGGATCAGATGAATATTCTCTGGGTAGCCCATCTATTAAAAGCGCACAATTAACTTTGGAAAATGGTAAAACATTTACTGTAGAAGCATTAAATCAGAGCGATAAGAATGTTTTCGTTTCAAAGGTTCTACTAAACGGACAACCTGTTACAAAATATACCATTAAGCATGGCGATATCATGAATGGCGGTAAACTAACGTTTTATATGACGGCTAAACCAAAAAATAAATAGTAGGATAGTTAAAAAAGATAAAGTTTCAGGTAAATAGTTTTCCGGACCTTTATAATTAAATGATTTTCCTATACGAACGCAGGTATAGCGTGTGGATCATTACCTTGTATCTGATTCTTTCTTATATCCGAAAGCTCCTTAGGTTTCTTAATGATTTTCTTATTTAGCCCACTCCCTGCTGCATATAACAATAGTAGGCTCAGTGCGAATTTTTGAGCAGCTTTATATGGATGCTGAGGTACGTCTTTAATAGCTTTTTTGAGCAAATAAGCTCCTGCAAAACTTGAAACTAATCTTTTCCCTGTATCAAGCTCGCCAGCTTCATATGAATTGAATATAGAATTTATAAAAAATAAAGTAAATTTGTCTTTTAATGAATTGAACATATCGCTTAAAGTTATATTGTAAAATCAACAGCACTGAATTATTTTTGTTTGATAATTTGCAAAATTATCTATTCAGAAAGCTTATAAATTGGCCCTAAACACTAACTAAACGCCCCAGCACCAATTTGATTGCTTGCTCAATAACCTTTGAGGAATCCTTGCTGAACTCGAAATTCACGCGACTAGCAAGGATAGCATTTATAGATAATGCCTGATGCCCAAATATCCTGGATAATGAATATATCCCTGCAGTCTCCATCTCCAAATTCGTAAGACGAACATCACCGTATTGAAAACTATTTAGCATGGGTATCAAATTTGAGATTGAGTTAACAGCCCTAACTTTCCTACCTTGAGGTGCATAAAATCCGGGTGCGGTAACAGTAATCCCTGTCGTAAGATCTTTGCCAACTGTGGCCATAAGTTCTTCGTCAGCTTTAGTCAGATATGGATTTAAATCTGAAATTTCTAGACTATGCTTTTTGAAAGCCTCCAATATTTCTAACTCTTTTAGGGTTGAATTTTGATTATAGTAACGCATTAAAGCATCCAGTCCTAAACCAAAACTGGAAGCCAGAATTGTTCCCATTGGGATGTCTTTTTGTATGGATCCAGAAGTACCTATTCTAATGATCTTCAAAATAGTGAGTTCTTCTTTAACGCTCCTTGTTAAAAAGTCTATGTTTACTAAGGCATCAATTTCATTTAGTACAATATCAATATTATCTGTTCCGATTCCGGTAGAAATTACAGTGATTCGCTTGTTACCTAGATAGCCAGTATGAGTGATAAATTCCCTTTTCCCTTTTTTAATTTCTATGGAATCGAAATATTTGCTAACCTCACTAACGCGCTCTGGATCACCAACTGTAATTATGGTATCCGATACGTCTTCAGGTAGCAAATTTAGGTGGTAGATGCTACCATCCGAATTTAGTATCAAGTCGGCATCTGAAATTCTGGTTGTCATGTAATCTGTTTTAAACAAACCTATAAAATATCTCTTAGGCAGTATGGAGATATTTCAAATTTAATTGCTCAATCGTTTCTAACCTTCCCAAGACCGTATTCAAAGAAGATTTTCTGATTGAGAGTTGCATGCAGCATTCGTTGTCAAAGTTCTGAGATAAAATTTCTAACTGCTCGTCTTTGATAATTCGCATCACATCATTTATCCCCAAATAAAGAAAGGTGACTTCGTAAACATCGTTTAACGTCTTCTCAATAACCTGAGCTGCAGAAATAACATCTAAAGAAGCAGATTTATAGGCATTTATTAATCCGGGAACTCCTAAAAGGGTGCCACCAAAGTAGCGTACAACTATAATCAAAATATTTGTAAGGTTCGCAGAAAGTAGCGAATTTAATATCGGTCGCCCAGCAGTTCCCGAAGGTTCTCCATCGTCCTGAAACCTGAAGTTTGACCGGTCCTTAGACAGGCGTAGAGCCCAGCAAAAATGTCTAGCTTTTGGATGTTCAATACGTAAAGTATTAACAAAGATCTTCACTTGTTCTTCTGATATTAAGGGATAAGCATAGGCAATGAATTTACTTCCCCTTTCTTGGAATATGCCCTCCGCATTACTTGCTATTGTGTTGTAGGTATCATCAAACAGCATTGACCTGAGCAATCGTAATTAATACAATGGCAATGCCCGCCAAAAATAGGCCAACGTAGTTTAACCTGCTTAATTTCTCTTTGAAAATTAGTATTCCAACTAGAGTTCCAGCGATAATAACCCCTAAATTCATAGCAGTAAATACTGTTGATGGATTATCTGCCATGGCGCTGTGGGCTTTTAGATAGAAAAGGATATTGAAGAAATTAAAAAAACCAAGTACGCATCCGCAAACAAAGTTTATCAATTGAATTTTTTCCATTTTAACAAACCTGAGATAGGCAATTCCTCCAAGAGAGACGATGAAAGAAATTACGAATACCATGATCAGAGAGGTTGTATATGGTAAATATTTAATTTGTGATAATTGCTTGAAAAGCACATCAATCAATCCAAAGCCAAAAAAGACTACAATTGGATATAGCCAATTTTCAATCAATGGTTGTTTGGAAGACTGTTTAGCGAGTGTGAAAATTATTGCTGTAAACCCAACTATAAATCCTGCAATCTTTAAGGCAGAAAATGTGTCGCCAAATAGAAAATATGCTGCTAGTATAGGAATAAACAACGAAAGTCGCTGCGAAATATCTGTTTTCACAATTCCAATATTTCTTACAGAAACCGCAAGAAACCAGAAGACAATCGGCAACAGAACACCTAATAAGACGACAATACCATTAACATTCTTTAAATGTAAATCTTCACAATTAGGCTTAAAGAAAAAAAAGGCAAGTCCTGCCGCAAAAAGGTAATTCCAAGTAACAGCCTGTACTACACCTATCTTATACCTTCTTGCCAGTTTGAGTAACACAGAAACTATGACGCTACAAATAATACTGATAATTAAAAATATCATAATTGCTGGCTATTCTTGTAAACACTCAAATGATCCATTCCAACATTCACCTGATCTGTAATTATCCCCTGAATATCTGGAGCTTGAATTCCTTCGTCCCATGAAGTTGCTGACCTAAACACCCTCGCCTCATCCCAAAGCCCGGCGGCAATAAATTGTGAGAGTAGATTAGCACCGCCTTCAATAATCACAGACTGAATATCCATCAAATAGAGTTGAAATGCAATCTTTTGAGGAAGATAGTATTGCATATCTTCCATTTGGATATAATGAATATTCTGATCTATGACAGTTTTAACCTCGTTAAATACGATAGTTTTGCTTACATCATTAAATATTTTATAACCAGTTGGTACCTGCAAATTTTTGTCTATAATGATCCTGATCGGGTTCTTCCCTTCCCACTCTCGCGCACTTAATTGAGGATTATCACAGATAGCTGTCTGTTTTCCAATTAAAACTGCATCTTCTTCTGTCCTCCATTTGTGAACAAGCTTTTTGGCTAAATTCCCACTAATCCATTCCTGGAGTGTGTTCTTGGGTGCAAAGTAGCCATTGGCAGTCTCCGCCCACTTTAAAATGATATATGGGCGCTTTTCAATAACTCTAGTAAAGAACCGACGATTAAGTTCTCTGCATTTATCTTCCAAAACCCCATGAATGACTTGAATTCCTGCCGCCTTTAATTTTTCTATTCCTTTACCATTTACGTCAGAGAATGGGTCCGTATTACCGATAACAACTTTCTTAACACCTAGCTTAACAAGCAGATCCGCACAAGGTGGCGTCTTACCAAAGTGAGAACAAGGCTCTAAATTCACATAAACTATCGAGTTGTGTAGCAGGGTTACTGCCCGTTCAGGATAGTCAGCAAACACAGCGTTGGCAGCATTCACTTCTGCATGAGCTTCTCCAAATTTTCGATGGTAACCTTCTGCAATAATTGTATCCTCATGCACAATGATGCAACCAACCATGGGATTGGGACTAACATTTCCTATGCCCATTTCTGCGATCTCGAGGCAGCGTTGCATATATAGTTCGTCAGTCATCGCCGCAAAAGTAAGGTATATTGTTCGATTTAGATTACTTTTGTGAGTTATGAATTTGAAGGATATTCTCAGAAGGTACCATAGAGTACTCGATGGTATTTATGATGATCAAGAAATTGTAGCTACGTTTTACATTGTTGCCGAATACATTTCTGGCTTAAATAGAATCCAGCTGTCGTTTAAATTGGATGAACTCATACCTTATGAAGATAGCGTGAGTTATAACTTAGTTTTAGAGCGACTTAAGAATCATGAGCCTATACAGTATATCCTTTCCGAAGCCTATTTTTACGGTCTGAAATTTAAAGTCGATAGTTCCGTACTTATTCCCAGACCCGAGACTGAAGAGCTGGTGGAAATGGCTATAAATGCATTCAAATTCAAGGAAGGCGCTTTAAAAATAATTGACATAGGAACAGGAAGCGGGTGTATCGCCATTTCCTTAAAACATAGCTTACCTTCTGCAAATATTTCCGCTATGGATATTTCCCATTCTGCACTAGAAATTGCTGCGCAAAATGCAGTGAATAATAAAACATCCATTAGTTTGGTGCAGGCAGACATCCGGGACTTTCAATGCACACAAAAGTTTGACCTTATAATCAGTAATCCACCATACATTACAGAAATGGAAGCGACATTGATGGATAAAAATGTATTGAATTTTGAGCCGAAAATAGCGCTTTTCGTCCCAAATCATAATCCCCTCGAATTTTATGTCGTCATAGCAGACTTTGCATTGAAAAACTTAAAAGACGATGGGTACCTCTTCTTCGAGATCAACGCAAATTATGGAAAAGAAACCATTGAAATGCTAATCAATAAATCCTTTAGCAATCTCCAAATTTTCAAAGACATGCAAGGAAAAGAAAGATTCATTACCGCAAAAAAACCTTCTAATTTCTAGAGTGAAAATCCGTAATAATCGATTTTAGATAGTCGCGGTTTAGGTGAGTATAGATTTCGGTTGTCGTTATACTTGAATGTCCTAGCATCTCCTGCACGGCACGTAGGTCGGCGCCGCCATCAATTAAATGAGTAGCGAAGGAATGTCTGAAGGTATGCGGACTTACATTCTTTTTAATTCCAGCACGTTCCGCCAACTCTTTAACCAAATTAAATATGCTTACTCTGGAGATAGAGGTCCCCAGTCGGTTTAAGAATATATAATCTTCATTGTCTTTTTTGATAGTGATGTGCACCCTAACTTCCGATATATAAATTTTAAGTAACAGAAGGGCGGTCGATCCAATTGGAACTATACGTTCCTTGTTTCCTTTGCCAACTACTTTCAAATACTCTCCTTCGGTGAAAAGGTTTGAAATTCTTAATGAGATCAATTCACTAACCCGTAGCCCACATCCATAAAGTACTTCTAAAATGGCCTTATTTCTTATACCTTCAGGTTTTGATGCATCAATTGCTATGATAATGGCATTGATTTCTTCAACATTTAGCGTATCCGGCAATTTTTTTGTAATTCTTGGCAGATCAAGTAGCACCGTTGGATCTTCTTTAATGATACCCTCTATAAGCAAATATCCAAAGAAAGACTTGAGCCCCGAAATTACCCTGGCTTGTGATGTTGCTTGCATTCCAAGCTCATTTATCCAGGTGATGAAAAGCTTAATGTCTTGATTTTTTATTTGATCGGCATTAATATTTTTGTTGGCAAAGTCAAGGTATTGTTCCAGCTTTCCAATGTCGTTTAGGTAAGCGCTAACAGTATGGGCAGACATCGACCGCTCCAGACGTAAAAACGTTTTAAAGGATCTTAAATAGGAGGGATTGATCACGGAATAAATTTCTTTCTTTAAGTTTTAAACTCTAAGTTTGAATGTATGAAGATACAAATTATTAACGGACCCAACTTAAATCTTCTGGGCTTACGGGAACCTGCCATCTATGGAAGTCAATCTTTTGAAGACTACTTTAATGGTTTAAGAGAAATGTACAGCATCTTGCAGATTGACTACTACCAAAGTAATATTGAAGGTGAACTAATTAATAAACTTCATGAAATAGGCTTCAGTTATGATGGCATTATCATCAATGGCGGAGCCTACACCCATACCTCAATAGCAATATCAGATGCAATCGCTGGTATAAAAACTCCAGTGATAGAAGTTCACATTTCAAATATCTATGCAAGAGAAGAATTCAGACATGTATCGCTCACTGGGAAAAATTGTCTTGGCGTCCTCACAGGTTTCGGCATGGATGGTTATCGACTGGCTATAGAAAGCTTTCTAAAAACAGTTACTTAGAATTGAGCTGTGAAAAGTATCTTTTTCTTTTTATAAAATAAGCGAATACGATGCTTGAAGGATATTGACCAGTATGATGCATAAATGGCTTTTGTTTACCGGTTCGCTTTCTGGCATTATGCCAAAACTTATTAAAGAAATGGACATGAGCTTTCGTTATTGCCATTGCAAAGTCTGTTTTTCCTTCCAGAATGAAATGTATCCATGCAATAAAGTCCATTAAAAATCTCATCAAGATTCTGAAACACGCATCGTATAATGGCAAATTCTTCTGCAGTATTATAAGGTTATTTCTGAAATTTAAATATGTTTTGTATGGATTATTAGCATCGAGTGTGCCACCTCCAACATGGTATACTTCAGCATCAGGGCAATAAACTACTTTGTAACCCAAGTTCTTTAGTCGCCAGCACAAGTCAATTTCCTCCATATGTGCAAAGAAATCCGGATCTAATCCTCCAACCTCTTTCCACTTATCGCTCCGAATAAATAAAGCAGCACCACTTGCCCAAAAGATTTCCCTTGCATCATTATACTGTCCACTATCCACTTCTACCGTATCGAATATACGACCTCTGCAAAACGGATAGCCATGCATATCGAGATATCCACCTGCAGCCCCAGCATACTCAAAGGAGTTTTTCCTTTTCTGCCATTTAATTTTTGGCTGAGCAGCAGCAATCAGTACATCACTTTCCATAAGTGAAATAACAGGTTCAATCCAATTCTCTGGAACTTCTACATCTGAATTCAACAGCACATAATAGTCAGCGTTAACCTGGTCCAATATTCGCCTATATCCTTCTGCAAAACCATAGTTTTTTTCGTTTTGGATAATCTTTACTGAAGGATAGTAGTCTTTTAAAAATGCTACAGAAGTATCATTTGAAGCATTGTCACCCACAATTATCTGTAAATTATCATATGCCGACCTCATTATTCCAGGAAGAAACTGTTCTAGCAGATCTTTCCCATTCCAATTCAAAATTACTACCGCTACGGTTGAAGATGCCATTATAAATTTTCAGGTTTATGTTTCCAACGCCTATGACTCCAAAGCCAGTAAGCCGGTTTAGTAGTGATAATTTCTTCCAGGAGTCTAAAGTTTATTTTTGTTATGTCGCCCTCCTTAGTTTCAACGGGCTTTTCAGCAACTAGGTAGCAATCAACTTCATAATATCCTTGCTTTACCAATTGCATATTGAAATAAATTACAGGCCGGTTAGTTTGAAAAGCTATTTTCTCAATTCCTTGGAGCACGGGTGTAGGTTGGTGAAGAAAGTTTATCCAAACTCTTGCCTCATTTTTTACAGGTGTTTGATCTCCAGCGAAGCAATACATCGTGATTTTATTTCTTGTAGAAGCAATGGATCTTAATGTTTGTCTCATTGGAATGAAATAATTACTAGTGCTAGTCCTAATCTTGTAAAACCATGTATCAAAGCTTGGATTTGATAGTGGTTTGTAGATGACGTAAGCAGTAGCTTTAACTCTTAAACCGAGAGCCATCATGCCAAGTTCCCAATTGCCGTAATGTCCGGTGCAAGCCAGGATACTTTGACTGTTATTAATGTAATCTTCAACTAATTCAAGATTATTGAACTTAACTCGTTTCAATAGTTCAGTTTCAGAAATGCTGGCAAGCTTGATAACCTCAACTACAAGATCTGCAAAGTACTTAAAAAACATTTTTTCTAAAACAGCAATTTCAGAAGCTGATTTTTCTGGGAATGAATTAGTCAAATTTTCTCTGACAACCAATCTTCTATAGCCAAAAATATAATATATAAAATAGTACCCTCCCTTTGAGATAACATAGAGAAAGGAGAGGGGAAGTAGTGACAATAAGTTTAAAAAAGAGATTCCTATGTAGGAAAAGCTTTTTTTTATCATTATTTTTCGGATTTAGAATGCAAACATAATTTATCAGATGGAAACTTCAGCTATATTCCCAATTTTTTATATTCCTCCTATATCCTACTTTTCTGGTATTAAGCAACGCAACTATAATTTTAAACTTGAAATACAAGAACACTTTCCTAAACAAACTTATAGAAATAGGGCTTCCATATATTCTCCAAACGGAACGCTCGATCTAATAGTTCCTGTGGTAAAGGGTTCAAAAGTTCATACAAAAGTTAGGGATGTCAAGATAAGTGATGAATTTAAATGGCAAAGGCTACATTGGAAGAGTTTTGAAAGCTGCTACCGCAATTCCGCCTATTTCGAATACTATGAGGTAGAGTTCTATAAGTTTTACACCACCAAATATAATTTTCTGTTCGACCTAAATATAGAACTTTTTCATTGGGTGCTAACCCAACTGAAATTAAACCTTGATCTCCAGTTTACAGACGAATACTTTAAGAGTTATGACGAGGGCTTAGACTTCCGTTCTAAATTTGTAGTAAAGGAGATGCAGTTAAGCAATACTAAAACTCCTTATTTCCAAGTATTCGATGATAGGGAAGGATTTAAGCCAAACCTAAGTATAGTGGATTTGTTGTTTAATCAGGGCCCGCAGGCAAAGACTTTTTTTTAAACAATGGTAACAGCTATAGGAAGTAATTTTTTTGCAGGGATAGGTAATACAAGAATCTAATGATGTCGTTATTTAAATTATTCGCTATAATATCATTGGCGGCACCTATTTTGAAATATTGAGAAATGGGGCGAAGAGACCGTATTGAAAACAGATGGTTTGATAAACCAAATATTGAGGGAAGCTACAGCATGAACTTCGCAGATCAGTATCCTGTTACTGATAAAATGCTCCCTCAAAATCTAAGGGAACTGTATCAAGAAGATGGCTATCTCTATTTGCAAATCATTATGGGTGCGATCGCAGAGGCACAAATCATATATTTCTGGCGCAAAGGATGGTTTAAATAGTTGCTATTATTATTACCTTAGCAACGTATGCAATCCTTTGATCTAGATAAAACCGATGTTTCCAAGATAAAGCTCGCCTTAAGTGGTGATGATCAGCAGCTTCAGTTCATTCTGGAAGAATACCACGCGTCCGAGATAGCTATACTGTTTGAAAGCATAACGCCTGAAGACCGTCAGCGGATTATAAACCTTTTAGAGGTTGAGATAGCCTCGGAGGTCATCTCAGAGATGCACGAAGAATCACACCCGGAAGAACTTTTACTTCAATTACATCCAGACAAAAGAACGGAGATCGTAGAAGAATTGGATTATGATGACGCAACCGATATCATTTCTCAGCTAGATGAGCAGGAGCAACAAGAAATTCTTGAGGACTTGAATGAAGATGATGCGCTGAACATACGTAACCTTATGAGTTACGATGAAAAGACTGCAGGAGGTTTGATGAACACCGAGTTCATAAGAATTAACCTCAATCTCACTAAAAAGGACGCCATAGATGAAATCATACGCCAGAGCGAAGAGATCGAAGAGTTCTATACCATTTTTGTAATTGATGATCAAAATGTTTTTCATGGAATTGTTTCTCTAAAGGACATCATCAAAGCAAAGGGAAATGTGCAGATCACAGAACTTGTTAAGGCAGAAGTGGCTTGGGTGTACCCAGATACAGATCAGGAAGAAGTGGCCCGACTTATTTCTCAGTATAATATAACCAGTATTCCAGTTTTGGATGTTGACATGAAATTGTTAGGTAGAGTAACTTTCGATGACGTGATTGATGTCCTGGAAGATGAAAACACAGAGGATATCTTGAAAATATCAGGTGTATCTGAAGACGAGGAATTAAGTGGTAACTGGGTTGAGGCAGTAAAATCTCGTTTGCCTTGGTTGATACTGAATCTTGGGACGGCGTTTCTTGCCTCTGCAGTCATCCGCCATTTTGACCCAACTATAAAGCTATTCCCTTTACTATCTGCCTACATGGTTATAATTGCTGGTATGGGCGGAAACGCCGCTACACAAGCGCTTGCCGTAACAGTGAGACGTATATCATTAAATGACCTAACAGATAATCAGGCATATAGAACAGTACTTAAAGAATTTACTGTCGGTGCCATTAACGGTGCTGTTACAGGTTTTATCGTTTTCATATTTGCCTATTTCTTTGACTCGAGTCTAATGTTGGGGGTAGTTATATTTCTTTCCATGACAGGGAACCTATTGATCGCTGGCATCACTGGATCCGGGATACCTCTAGTTTTGAAGCGTGTCGGAATTGATCCTGCGATAGCTTCTTCAATAATTATTACAACTTTTACCGATGTTTTCGGATTTTTGCTATTACTTGGCTTAGCCAGCAAACTTTTATTATAACTTTTTACATATGCAACCAACAAAACACAACTGGACAAAAGAGGAAATCTCTGCAATCTATCATAAACCTTTCCTGGATCTTGTTTATGAAGCTGCTAATATTCACAGAGAAAATAAAGATTACAATGAAGTTCAGGTGAGTTCCTTGATATCAATTAAAACGGGTGGTTGTGCAGAAGATTGTTCCTATTGTCCACAAGCAGCACGTTACAATACAGATTTGCAGGTTCAACCCTTGATGCAACTGAGCCAGGTAGTGTCTGCAGCTGTAAAGGCTAAAGAGGGTGGAGCTTCACGTCTATGCATGGGTGCTGCTTGGAGAGAAGTTAGAGATAACCGGGACTTTGACCGGGTGTTAGATATGGTTAAAGCAGTAAATGATCTGAATATGGAAGTTTGCTGCACATTGGGAATGCTTACGGAGCATCAGGCACAAAGATTGGCTGATGCGGGATTATATGCCTATAACCATAATATTGACACGTCCGAAGATGATTATAAACGAATCATTTCAACCCGTACGTACGATGACCGTTTGAATACAATAAAGAACGTTCGTAAAGCGAAACTTAGCGTTTGCAGTGGGGGTATTATCGGTTTGGGAGAAACTACAGAAGATCGAGTTTCCATGTTACAGACTCTCTCTAATATGGAAATACATCCTGAATCAGTTCCAGTGAATGCATTGGTACCGGTAAAAGGAACTCCTTTAGAAGATCAACCTAGAGTTCCAATTTGGGACATGGTAAGGATGATAGCAACGGCAAGAATTGTAATGCCGAATTCAGTAGTGCGTCTTTCTGCTGGAAGAAATGAAATGAGCACTTTGGAACAGGCTTTTTGCTTTATGGCAGGTGCGAGCTCGATCTTTGCAGGAGATAAACTACTTACCACGCCGAACCCTGCTTTTGTAGATGATATGGCAATGTTTGAGTTACTTGGTCTCAAAACCCGTAATGCTTTTAAAAACGGCAGACCAGAAAATACATTGACTAAGATAGAAGAAATTACAGCTATATAGCTGTAATTCTTGTTTCTACATTTCCTCTGGTAGCTTTTGAATAAGGACAACCTTTATGTGCTTTCTCAGCCATTTTCTGAGCTTCATCAGTGCTGATTCCAGGAATATGAACATCTAAATCCGCTGATAATACAAAAGCATTACCATCCTGGTTAAAAGAAACATGAACTTCTACTGTTGCTTCTGATACATCTACACCGTCTTTTTCAGCAACAGATCCGAGTGCCCCGAGATAGCAAGAACCCCATGCAGCAGCAAACAATTGCTCAGGATTGGTTGCACCACCCTGACCGCCAAGTTCTCTAGGCTTTCTAATTTCAAAATCAATAATACCGTCGTTTGATTTTACGTGGCCATCTCTACCGCCTTTAGCCGTAACGGAGCCTGTATATAACTTTTCCATAATTTTCTATATTTTTCTTATTAATATATTTATAACACAGGACCGCACTTTTAGTTTCATAGTCTGATTTTTTCTGACAATTTGAAGATATCGTAGGCAACTTTCTGGATGAGCTCGAACTGCTCAATGATTACAATACCACCGATTTGATCACCTTCTGGAACTATAGAACTTCTAATTAACGGAACATTGCTCATATCATCTTGATGTTTAAGAAGGTTTTCGGTAGATAAATTCAGCAGGTAGTTAGTATTTTGTATAATTGGTTTGAGCTGTTCAAAATCTCTATAAATAAAAGAATGATCTTTTCTGTACAACGATAAAGTAGCGATGTAAGACGAGAGATGGTGATTTAAAGCAGTAAACTGATGTAGTTCCTTGATCATAATCTGCTTGCTTTTAGGCTCTGAAAACATCCTTTGAAATAACGAAGCTAGATTTGCCGAAGCCACATAAACTTCTTTCCTTGCAACTTTATAGTTCGTGAATTCTGTGACCTGTTCGCTGTAAAATAATGTTACCTGATAAAAATACTGAAGATTAGCATTTAACATGTCTAGCATTCCCTCTTTTAATTTTTCATGCTCCCAGTTTGGAAATAATGAATAACTAGCTATTAGCGCAATTCCGGAACCTATTAAAGTATCATAAATTCTTTCTTTCGCTATAGAAAGACCACCCATTCCTAAGAAATCAAATAATACCAAGATATATGGTGTCATAAATAAAACACTTACTACATAGTTCTTTCTTTGAAAGCTATAGCATCCAATCATGCAAACCAATAATATTACAAAAAGAGTGTTCCTGTCATCCACATACATGAGGATTCCCATTCCTATAAACGCACCTACAACAGTTCCAATTAAGCGCTCATAATTTCGCTGTTTCGTTAAACTAAAACCTGGTTTTGAGATCACAAGAATAGTCAGCAAGATCCAATAGCTATGTGAGAAATTGAGGCTCTTCGCTACCACAAAACCAATAAGCATTACTATCGAAACTCTCAAAGAATGTCGAAAAACTGAAGAACTAAATGTAAGGTTTTCAAGTAATTCTTTAACGTCGATACTTTTTTTAGTTAGGAATCGATCGAACTTAATATCTCTAGACTTTAAATTCTTTTTTTCATTCTTGTTAAAGTAGCCATTGATTGTTTTAACCCTTAAAAGTATGTTTTCAATGTTTACTTCAATATTTTTTAACGCAATAATGCCTAATGTACTATACTGAGCATCAGTATTGCTGCGTTCTAATACAATTATTTCTTCCTTTAGCCTTACAACCTCAAGAGATAAAGATTTCGGTAGGATAGGGGTTCCACCTGTCTTCAATGCAAAAGCAATATCTTCCAATTCGTCAGCAATATGAATGATCACTTTTTCATAATTTAAAAGGATGCCTGACTTGTCAAATTGCTCGTGAAGCTGCTGGTAATTATAATAAGTGGACATGATTTGTTCAAAAAGATCAACCATATCCACAAATACCAGAAGCAAAAATCTTCCTTCGGGAGTCGACTCCCGAATAATTTCTCTTGTTCTAAAAAGAATATCCCGAACAGCATCTTGCTTTTCATGCACTAAAACCTGTAATTGAAGTAGTTCGGCGTAGTTTTTATCGTAGTCAGCATTCTGATGATAAAACTTAGCTTTGGCCCTTAAAAATTCGCTTATCTCATGAATCGAATCACTTAATGTCTGTTGAACAAGGCGAAACGGGCGTAAACGATAAAAAACATAACTTAATGTGGTGTACCATAAACTCCCTAAAAAGATGAGTGTAGAATATATTAAAACTTCTTTCCAAGGTCTGAAATCGTCTATGCTCAGCACCATAATTAACAAAGATGCAGTTCCAACTGATGCAGCTCTCAAACCATAAATGAAGAACATAGAAAAAATAAAGCTACAAAGAACTAGTAATGCAGCAATAAAATAAACATTGTTATTACTTAAACCAACAACTAATGAAATAACTGTGATTAATGCTGTTGTTACTAACATGGCATTCCTTCGGTGAACTATAGGGCCTGGAAAGTCAACAACACTTGCACAAAGTGCTCCGAGTGATAATGTCATGCCAAGTTTTAGCAATCCGAACTGGGCAAGGATTAATGATGGACACAATACACCAAATGTTATTCTTAGACCGTCTGCAACATAAGTGCTAAGCAAGAAGTCTTGAATACTTCTAATGGGTCGATTTAACATTATCACAAATGTCCTATAATTAATATTATGTTAAGTAGGTGTTTATGAAATCTAAGTTAGCTCCCATTAGGTTGATTCAGAATTCCTCAAGTTTGGATTTCAATTCTTGAACTTTATCCAATTTATTTTTTCTAGTATATATTTCTATGAGTAACTCAACTGTTGATTTATCATTTTGGTTGATCTCATGTGCTTGAAGTAAAGCAACTTCAGCTCTATTAATTGATGAGACAAACTTTTGATTGCTATCTGCTGCCTTTAACGCTTCGTTTGCAGAATCTACATAAGCTAGACCTAATTGGTATAAAGCGTCAAAATAATTTTCATCAAGCTCCAAAGCTTTATTATAGGCCATCTCTGCAGTATTATAGCCGGCAGCTTTTTGTTGCAAATAGCCGTATAAAAAAAA
>JACMPF010000023.1 GCA_014377665.1 Pedobacter sp.
AGCCTTGAAGTAATCGGCTTCCCTAAGATTCACGATGCATCAGAACCCTTTAGCTTCATGATTTCCTGTGGAGCTACTAAGGTTGGGGTGTTTACTGATTTAGGCTCTGCTTGCGAACACCTTACTTTTTACTTTAAGCAGTGTTCCGCAGCTTTTTTAGAGGCCAATTACGATGATGAATTGCTGAGCAAGAGCGCTTATCCGTACTTTTTGAAACGCCGAATCTCTGGTGGTCGCGGTCACTTATCAAATAAGCAGGCACTTGATCTTTTCCTGGCGCATAAGTCTGATGACATGACGCACCTTCTACTGGCGCATTTATCAAAGGATAATAATTGTCCGAAGTTGGTGCAACAACTATTTACCCAACATGCTGGCGACACCAAGATCAGTGTTGCTTCTCGAAATGAAGAAAGTGCTGTCTACACTATTTTTGAGCCAATAAGTGTGCATTCATTTTAACCAGACGTTCTGCTAGCTCAGACAGTTGCTCTGCTTCCACATTCTTTAAAGGAATAGCCATATAGCTTGCCATACTGTCCACATCGCCTTGCCGATCATTGTAAGTCTGCACGATCACATCATCTCCAAGCGTTCTCAACAAGAGATCACCCGCTTTATCTGTACCATAGTAATCGATAGCGGCAAACTTAGTAAGGTTAAAAGAAAAGTATTCTACCTTTCCACTAGTATAAAAACGTTTATATCGGCAAAAGCCACTGTTGGTAACATTCAATTCATAACGCTTCAAAGCGGGCTTAATTGCGATCTCATCATAATGATCTTTAAGCATCTTTTGAATAAATGCAGTATCCTCAAGTAGATCAGGAGGGATGGAAAAAGCCATTAAAAACAGACAGAAAAGTCCAGATAGACATGTTCTCAACTTAATTGTAAACTTTTTCATCAGGAAAGTAATTTAAAGGCTTCAAGTTAAAAAAAAATGTATTTTTGATCATGAATTTTTCTCCACAATCTAAAATTTGGATCTACCAAAGCGACCGGGCCTTTAACAAAGAAGAGGTAGTTGCGATTGAGCAAAAGATTTCTGAATTTGCTTCACAGTGGAAAGCACACGGTCACCAGCTACAGGCAAAAGCCGAAGTGTTGCACAATTTCTTCCTGGTCTTTACGGTGGATGAGGCTACTGCTGGGGTTACAGGTTGCTCAATTGATGCCTCCGTAAGGGTGGTAAAGGAAATTGAACACCAGTATAAGGTGGATCTATTTAACAGATTTAATATGGCTTACCTGGCTGAGGGAAAAGTTGTTGTTGCCAGCAAAGAAGATTTTGAGACATTGATAAACATCAAAGCTGTCAGATCTGAGACTATTGTTTTTAACAATATGGTTCAAACCCTCGCAGAATTTGAGAATAAATGGCAGGTTCCATTCGAGCAGAGCTGGCACAACCTGGTGTTCGCCCATTTATTATAAACTTAAAAGTCTAATGGACCCAATCTTCTCATATTTCTAAGAATCAAGTATTGTCTATGTTTAATGTATTGTGTTGGCTTTCTTGGTGTCCACCTTCTGGGGTTAGGAAAGCAGGCTGCAATTAAGGCGGATTGTGACTTATTTAATTTTCCGCAGGATTTACCAAAGTACTCTTGAGCAGCGGCTTCAGCACCATAAACGCCGTCTCCCATCTCGATCACATTAAGATAGACCTCAAGGATTCGTTCCTTACTCCAAAGGATCTCAATCAACAATGTGAAATAGGCCTCGAAGCCTTTACGTATCCAAGACCTGCCCGGCCAAAGAAAAACATTCTTTGCAGTTTGCTGAGAAATAGTACTTCCACCTTTGATTTTTTTACCCAGTTTGTTTGTTTCAAAAGCTTTTTCAATTGCTTTAACATCAAAGCCGATATGTTTTAAGAACAGCTGGTCTTCGGCCGATACCGCAGCGCGCTTCATGTTATCTGAAATATGCTCAAAATCGACCCACTTCTTCTCCATCTTTGCAGGCTTATCATCACTGCTCCGCTCGATGTTCCTTTGAACCATTAGCAAAGTTATAGGAGGATTTAGGAATCTGTAAACTAAGACCCAAAGTACTGTGACCATTAAAAACCAGAGCAATAATTTAGATAGTATTGCACTAATCTTTTTTAACCGGGGATTCTTAGTCTTACCTACAGACCGCTTCGATTTTGCCATTACTCAAAGGTAATAAAACAGTCCACTCTACGAGAAAGCCCTCTGAAAAATAGTTACAAAAAAAGCGTTCAGGAAACCTGAACGCTCTATAAAATATTTGGTTAAAATTACTCAGCTACAACTTCGAAAGGAACTTTAACTTTCACTTCTTTGTGTAAGTTTAGGTTAGCGATGTACTCACCAACAAATTTAGGTTCAGTTTCAAAAGTAATACGGCGACGATCAACATCAAAACCTTGTTGTTTCAATGCATCAGCAATCATAATAGTGTTTACTGCACCAAAGATCTTCCCTGACTCACCTGCTTTGGCACCAATTGATAGTTTAACCGCAGCTAAACGCTCAGCAATACCTTCAGCATCTTTCTTAATTTTATCTTGTTTAAATGCAGCTTGTTTTAGGTTTTCAGCTAAAACCTTCTTAGCAGACACAGTTGCCAACTGACCAAAACCTTGCGGGATTAGGTAGTTACGACCGTATCCCGGCTTTACATTTACGATATCATCTTTCTCCCCTAGGGATTTGATATCTTGTTTTAAAATGATTTCCATCTCTCAGTTCCTATTTTAATTGGTCAGCAACGAACGGTAACAAACCAATGTGACGTGCACGTTTTACCGCTTGAGCCACTTTACGTTGGAATTTCAGTGAAGTACCGGTTAAACGACGTGGTAGTAATTTACCTTGATCATTGATAAATTTTAACAAAAAGTTTGCGTCTTTGTAATCAATGTATTTGATACCATTTTTCTTGAAACGGCAATATTTTTTTCTGTTATCGTCCACCTTTGGGGCGGTAACATATTGTATTTGATCCCTTGCCATTATACTGCAGCCTCCTGTTTAGGTTTTTTATTAAAAGCACCACTACGTTTTTTTTCATTATACGCAACCGCATGACGGTCAAGTTTAATGGTAAGGAAACGCAATACGCGCTCATCACGCTTAAGCTCCAATTCCAATTTACTAATCACTTCTCCAGAAGATTTGTATTCTGTAAGGTGAAAAAATCCGCTTGCTTTCTTTTCAATCGGATACGCTAATTTTCTCAAACCCCAATTGTCCTCTTGAACAATTTCGGCTCCGCCGTCGATAAGGATTTTGCTGAATTTGGCTAGTGCCTCTTTTGCAATCTCTTCCGACAACAACGGGGTTAGAACGATAACAGTTTCGTACTGATTCATTGTTATATTATGTTTTTAATTTAATCCCGTAACTTTATTACGGGGCTGCAAATCTAAGAATTAAATTTAAATAATCAAAAGGTTTGACTATCAGTCGAAACGATATTTGATTCCTGCATGCATGATTCCCATTAACACATTAAATCCGGCATAGTCGCTGATCTTAAAATGCGGTGTATACATCGCAGTAACTTCAATTTTACGGATCGCAAACCCAAAATTGAGGTTGTAGGAAAATGCAGATGGTTTTAAGTCTATTGATATTTTATCGAAGTCATCCGGGCTCATAGCTACCGAAACTGTTTTGCCCGATTTGATGTTGCTGTAACTGCTATAGCTGGCCCCTGCTCCTATACCGGCATAGACTTTTAGCATTGTCGTATTATATACGTTGTATAAAAGTTTGGGACTTAAATAAAGCGTGGTATGGTCAAAGGAATGAATATACTGGCCATAAGTAACTTTAGTGTCCTTACCCATAAACAAAGACAACTCTGCTCTGTAGATAAGTCTTTCAGCTAAAGTTTTCGCAGCCATATCTATACCCACATTAAAGGATGGCATATAGGATGTTATAGCAATAGCTTCCGCATTGGCAAGAGGATTCTGTCCAGTATATTTTACACCGGTACCACCTACCCCAGCTCCCACAAAGAATCTGAAACCCTTCTTAGCCACACGAACCTGCATTCTGTTGATCATTGCAGCAACTTTAATCATTTCCGTTTCTGAATAGGCTAAATCATCAAAGTCGGCCTCAAAGAACTCAGTGCCGGCATTGTAACTTCTCATTTCAAACAACAGCTGTCCCTTATATCTGTCGGCACCAACCACTTTGCTGCTATTGTTTGCCTCGATATAACGCATTCTGATCAGCTCATAAGGTGCGGTACTCGCATTTCCCTTAATATAAAACCGCTCCTTTATCTCATCGGTATAGGAATAGATGGTAACATTAGGTCCACGTTGCAAGACTTTCAAAAACACAAAAGCTCTTCTGGAAGAGGTATCAATACCTACCTTCAAGCCTTCCGTTTTTGTTGAGCCATTGCTAATACGAACATTGAAAGATTCGAAGGACGCTGCCCCATTAAAGCCATACCCTTTTGCACTATTTGGAGTGAAGGCTTGTGCCGGCGAGTTCAGTTCCTGTCGGAAGCTGATGGATGGTACAGTATTGACTTTCGGCTTATAATCTATGTACCCCTTTAAGGTATCCATTGAATTATTTACTATATATCCTTTTTGATAATTTGGTTGCCCCATAGAGAGCATAGGAAGGGCTAGCAATAAGCCAGTGATTGAGCGTTTCATAAAGATTTGTTTGTTTGATATCCCGAAAATAGTTTTATTTCCCAACAAACCTTTATCGATTTATAAAAAATTTCTAATTTCGTGCTCGAATGGAAAACTTTATTGTTTCAGCCCGTAAGTATCGCCCTGCAACGTTTGAAACCGTTGTTGGTCAGCAGCACATTACAGGAACGTTGAAAAACGCCATTAAAAACAATCAACTCGCCCAAGCTTTTCTTTTTTGCGGTCCGAGGGGTGTCGGAAAAACCACCTGCGCGCGCATTTTGGCTAAGACCATTAACTGCACAAACCCTAGGGCGGATCAGGAAGCCTGTGGAACCTGCGATTCTTGTGTTTCTTTTCAAACCGGCCACTCCTTCAACTTCCACGAGCTCGATGCTGCATCAAATAACTCGGTAGACGATATCAGAAGTCTGATCGAACAAGTAAGGATTCCACCACAGGCAGGCAAGTATAAGATCTACATCATTGATGAGGTTCATATGTTGTCCGCAAACGCATTCAATGCCTTTTTAAAAACGTTGGAAGAGCCTCCTTCTTACGCCATCTTTATCTTAGCAACAACAGAGAAACACAAAATTCTTCCTACAATACTTTCTAGATGTCAAATCTTTGATTTCAATAGAATTCAAGTTGACGACATCGCAGCCCTGCTTACGACAATTGCAGAACGTGAACATATCGCAACAGAAGCGGACGGTTTACACATCATTGCGCAAAAAGCAGATGGTGGTTTGAGGGATGCTTTGTCCATGTTCGACCAGATCGTTAGTTATACCAACAAGAACCTCACTTATAAATCAGTAATTGATAATCTAAATATCCTTGATTACGATTACTATTTTAAACTTACAGAATACCTCACAAGTTCAAACGTTAGTCAGGCGCTCATTTTGTTTGATGACATTTTGAACAATGGCTTCGATGGTAATAATTTTATCAACGGGCTCTCCAGTCATTTGAGAAACATATTGGTAGCCAAAGACCCTCAAACAACGAGGTTATTGGAAGTAAGTGAAAACATTAAGCAGAAATACCTTGTACAAAGTCAGCAAACGGGAGTGTCATTTATACTTACCGCATTGAACCTCGCTAACCAATGCGACCTAAACTACAAGAACAGTAAAAACCAACGCTTGCAGGTTGAGCTGTCTCTCATAAAGATGTGTCACATCCCATCCGTGCTTCAATTGGCACAAATACCTAAAGACAATTCCTTAACTGACGAAGATCAGATTAAAAAAAAAACTAAAGTAGTTTCCAGTCCGCAGCCAGAAGTTCCCAAAGCCCCAGAGGTAATGGCACCACAAAAAGAAGAACCAATCCAATCTGAAGAGTCGATTTCCACAGCACCAGTAAGCAATATTCCTGCTATTAAGGTTTTTGATACGGCCAACGCTCCACACGCTAAAATCGCACTGAACAATCTGTATTCGAATACTAAACTTGCAACTTTAATTCCCTCATTAACGGATTTGGAAAGGGTGGCAACAGGTGATGATGATAAAGAGCCTAAGTATATAACGGGAGATGCAAAAGAGCCGGTTTCTCAAGAGCAACTTGTTGAATGCTGGAATCACTATGCCAGTAAGGCTAAAGAAGATGGAAGAATCAACGTCTACACCTTGTTAACAAGTGCTGATCCTAAATTAGAAGATGGCGATGTTATCCTAGTTCATATCGAACATAAGCTCCAGGAAAGTCTCTTGCAAGACGAAATGATCGATTTATTAAACGCAATACGCCCCAAGCTCAGAAATTTTAACATCAGTATTAAGACCAAGCAAATGGAGCGTGTAGCAGTGAACAGATTATACACAAGCACTGAAAAGTATCAATATCTATTAGAAAAAAATCCAAAACTTGAAGAAATGCGAAAGATGTTTAATCTTGATATTACGAGTTAAATTTATACTTAATAACTTAATACTTTGCTGGGCTATCGTTTATCGGGTATCCTTCCTCGTCTAGATCGGTACGCTCATCTTCTGGGGTACGTCCCAAAATCTCATCTTCAGGATCAAGCTCAACACTTTCTCCACTATCAACATGCATTCCAAGATCATCTAAATCATCCTGAATTGCATCTTCTTTTTTCGCGTATTCATCGCCTATATACGGGTTGGCCTCGTCATAATCGGAATTGAAATCAGCACCGTTTGCAGATGGCGTTTCATAAGGAAATGGATGATCATAATCTTTATCCTCACCCTTCACATCTACTTCAAATGTATTTTTTTCTTTATTAAACGATAAGTTATTAAAATCCTTTGTCTCGCCCAAATCTGAATTGTGCAGTTTATCATTTGAACCTCTATTATCTGGATTATTATTCTCGTTTGCACTCATAGCCATATATTTTATATACTCTATAACGCTACCAGATCTTCATTTGTTTCGGCTTTTTATTTGAGTGAAGGCCAAAGCATTTGCGCGCCAAATAAAGCGCCCATCTACGAATGCAAATGGGCGCTTAGATCTATTAGGTGTTGTTGCTATAAACTCGCTAATGCATTGTTAAATGTAGCGCTTGGACGCATGGCTTTGAATGCCAGATCGTCATTAGGATGGTAATAACCACCGATATTTTCTGGCTTACCTTGTGCATCAATTAATTCCTTAACTATCTGTATTTCATTGCTGGCAAGCAGCTTAGCCAATGGAATAAATTTATTGTGTAATTCTTTGTCTTTAGTTTGCGCGGCCAGCCCCTCAGCCCAGTACAATGCGAGATAAAAATGGGATCCCCTATTGTCAATCTGACCAACCTTACGAGCTGGCGACTTATCATTCGCTAAAAATTTCTCTGTAGCCAGATCTAAAGTTTCCGCAAGCACCAATGCTTTAGCATTGTTTTGAGTCTGACCCAAATGCTCCAACGAAACTGCTAGGGCGAGGAATTCGCCGAGTGAATCCCACCTCAAATAACCTTCCTGCAAGAACTGCTCAATATGTTTCGGCGCAGAACCCCCAGCTCCTGTTTCAAATAGACCGCCTCCATTCATCAAAGGAACAATAGATAACATCTTTGCAGAGGTGCCTAGTTCCAGAATTGGGAATAAGTCAGTCAGGTAATCACGCAAAACGTTTCCAGTTACGGAGATCGTATCTTCTCCCTTACGCAGTCTTTCTAACGTAAATTTAGTAGCTTCTATAGGGGACAGAATGCGAATGTCTAGACCGGTCGTGTCATGTTGAGACAAATATTTAGTTACTTTCTCTATAATCTGTTGATCGTGAGCTCTGTTTTGATCTAACCAGAAAACAGCAGGAGTAGCAGATAAACGCGCTCTGTTAACGGCTAATTTAACCCAGTCCTGAATTGGGGCATCTTTAGTCTGGCACATCCGGAAAATATCCCCCTTTTCAACATTCTGATCAAAGAAAACAGCACCGGCTGAATCAGTTACACGGAAAATCCCCTTAGCTGTCGCCTGAAAAGTTTTATCATGTGAGCCATATTCTTCTGCCTTCTGCGCCATCAATCCAACGTTTGGCACAGAACCCATAGTCGTTACATCAAAGGCACCATTAGCTTTGCAATCGTCAATTGTCGCTGTATAAACGCCTGCATAGCAACGATCTGGAATCATAGCAAGGGTATCTTGTTGTTCGTTATCTTTGTTCCACATCTGACCGGATGTGCGAATCATTGCTGGCATTGATGCATCAACAATAACATCTGAAGGTACGTGAAGATTAGTAATACCTTTATCTGAATTTACCATTGCGATAGCTGGTCCGTTAGCAATTGCCACTTCTATATCAGCTTTGATTTCTGCTTCTTTTGCGTTTCCGGCGATCTTAGCATAGACATCACCTAAACCATTGCTGGTATCTACATTAATCTCTTTGAACAGTTCTGCGTATTTGCTAAATACATCTGCAAAGTAAACTTCTACAACAGCACCGAATATGATCGGATCGGAAACCTTCATCATTGTAGCTTTCAAATGCGCTGAGAGTAAAACACCTGCTTCTTTCGCTTCTTCTTTAGCTTTTGCGACAAAGGATTTCAACGCCGATAAACTTAAGGCAGAACTATCAATCACTTCACCTGCTTTGAGAGGAGCTAAACCCTTTAGCTCAGTTACCGTACCACCCGCAGCAACAAACTCAATCTTAAACTGACTGGCTTCCCCAACTGTAACCGACTTCTCAGATCCGTAAAAATCACCTTCAGTCATGCTTGATACCTTAGTTTTAGAATCCGCAGACCATGCTCCCATGGAGTGGGGGTTTGCTTTCGCGTAATTCTTAACAGCTTTCGGCGCCCTACGATCAGAGTTACCTTCACGCAATACAGGATTCACTGCAGAACCTAAAACTCTTGCATACTTTGCTTTAATTGCTTTTTCTTCATCTGTTTGCGCGTTATCAGGATAATTAGGGACTGCAAAACCTTGGGACTGCAATTCTGTAATTGCAGCTGCCAACTGCGGAATCGAAGCGGAGATATTAGGTAATTTAATGATGTTTGCCTCTGGGGTTGTGGCCAATTGTCCCAGTTCTGCCAGCGCATCTTCAACCTTTTGATCGTCTTTCAGGTACTCAGGGAAGTTTGCCAGGATTCTTCCTGATAAAGAGATATCCCTACTCTCTACATTGATACCTGCAGATGCGGTAAAGGCTTGCACAATTGGTAAAAGAGAGTAGGTTGCCAACATTGGCGCTTCGTCTGTTTTGGTATAGATAATTTTTGCTTTGTTCGACATATTATATAAATATGATTATGTGAATGAAAAATGAAAGTGGATTGTTTATGATAAAACATACTTTCGTTAAAATCGCCTAAAGATATAGTAATCGAATGAAAATTAAGGCATCGAAGTGTCAGAAACCTACATAGGAAACGTTTAGGCGGGGGCATAGATTCTGACAACTAATAGTTAGCTTTAAACACATGAAAAAAAGTTTACTTTTTGCGCTTACGCTATCTGGCGTTCAACTTTTCGCTCAAAATAAAACCGACACCACAAAACGTCTCCAAGAAGTCGTTATCAAACCCTACTTTACCGAACAGCCATTGATGCGTGCTACCGGCAGCATAGGTTTGGTTGACCAAACGGTATTCGATAAACAATCCACTAGTTCTTTGGTAAGCTCAGTGAACACAGTTTCCGGTGTTCGTATGGAAGAGCGCTCTCCTGGTAGTTACCGACTATCAATTCGGGGAAGCTTACTGAGGTCGCCTTTTGGAGTACGGAATGTGAAGATTTATTTCGACGATTTCCCACTTACAGATGCGGGTGGAAATACCTATCTAAACGCCTTGGACGTCGCCGCTGCCGGACAGCTTCAAATTTTGAAGGGACCTCATGGCAGCATCTTTGGGGCAAATTCAGGAGGAGTAATTTTGGTGCAACCACAGTATCCTTCAGACACCACACAAATCGGGCTAAAGCTCGAAGGCGGAGCATATGGATCTTTTCACGAAAATGCCAATATTGCCCAGCAATTCAAAAAATACGCTATCAGCCTAAGTCAGGCTTATCAGCGAAGCGACGGTTATCGTGAGCACAGCAATATGGAGCGCAAATATTTTCAAATGCTTCAGAAATTGGATTACGCTCCAAACGCAAACCTGAAAGCACTTGTTTTCTATTCCGACCTGAGCTACAGCACTCCGGGTGGTTTAACAGCTGCTCAATTTTTGGCAAATCCAAGAACATCCAGACTGGCAACAGCTTTTACCAAAAGCGCAAAAGAACAAAACGCCGGGATTTACAGCAAAACGATCTATGGAGGTATCACCAACACATGGGATATTACGGCTAAATTTAAACACGTGCTTTCTGTTTATGCAAGCCATACAGATTTTAAAAACCCATTCATTACTACTTACGAAAAGCGCGATGAAAATACTCTTGGTTTAAGGTCTTACTTTGAATACAATAACCGCGTGAAAGCAGCTAACGTTAAGTTAAATGTTGGGGTGGAAAGCACGCGCACTGGAACAGGATTCAAAAATTATGATAATAATTTTGGTGTACCTGGGGCGGTTCAGTCGATCGACGACCTAACTGCCAAATCGAGTTTTGCGTTTGCTCAGCTAAGTTTTGATGTCCTTGAAAAGCTCCTTGTAGAAGTCTCTGCAAGTGCCAACCTAAACAAATATGATTACGAAACCTTACAGCCCACACCAATTCTCAAGAGGGAGCGAAAGTTCGACAATCAACTTTTGCCAAGGTTAGCATTTTCTTACCTGGTCAATTCCGACTTGACACTTAGAGGTTCTATAAGCAAAGGCTATTCGGCACCAACAACCAGCGAAGTAAGGCCATCTAATAACGTGATCAACCTAAACCTTGAACCAGAATACGGATGGAATTATGAAACGGGGTTCCGTCTTCAGGCAAGGGATAAGAAGTTGTTCTTAGACCTAACCGGATTCTACTACAACCTAAAAAGTGCGATAGTGAGACGGGTAGATCAAAACATGGCAGAGTTCTTTGTAAATGCAGGCGGCACCAAACAGTGGGGGTTAGAAACTTCCCTTTCATACTGGCTTCTTCCGTATAAAACATTCGGTTTAGTTAGGGCTATTCAAATCAGAAACGCTTACACTTTAAGTCGTTTTAATTTTGTTGATTACGTATCAACAGCCAGCGATTTTTCTGGCAATGCTTTAACAGGCGTACCAAAAGCGGTGGTGGTAAGCAGTGCGGATGTACAATTGCTTAAAGGATTTTACCTTTTTGTGCAACACAATTACACCAGTAGTATTCCACTTAATGATGCGAATACCGCTTACGCTAGAAGATACCACTTAATGCAGGCTAAAACTGGCATAAAACAATTGATGATCGGAAAAGTGCCATTTGAGGTATACGTTGGCGCTGATAATATTTTAAATCAAAAATACAGTTTAGGTAACGATTTGAATGCTGTTGGAAACCGCTACTATAACGCTGCAGCGACTAGATATTTTCATGGAGGTATGGTAATAAAAATTTAATCCTATGTGAAGGATTTCTACTATATTTATTCTTTATAAACACATGAACATGAACAACAAAAATTTTCTGGGCTTAGTTATTTTAGCCTTTTTTCTTTTAACTAACAGCGTTTCGGCACAAAAAAAGCGGGTGCTGGTATTCTCTAAAACAGCAGGTTTCAAGCATTCTTCGATAGGAGTTGGTACTGCTGCCATTCAAAAATTGGGTGCGGAAAATAAGTTTGAAGTAGATACCACAACCAACTCTGCCGCATTTACCACTAAAAATTTGGAAAAATATGGAGCAGTCATTTTTTTGAACACTACCGGCGACGCATTAAATGATGAGCAACAGAAAACCTTTGAACAGTTTATTAACTCAGGTAAAGGTTTTGTTGGAGTTCATTCAGCTACTGACACCGAGTACGGCTGGCCTTGGTATGGAAAACTGGTTGGCGCATACTTTGTTAGTCACCCTGAACAACAAATCGCTACATTGAATGTTGTCGACAAGAAAACGATCGCCACAAAACACCTTCCTGAAGTATGGAAACGTAAAGATGAATGGTATAACTTTAAAGATATAAACCCTGATATAAAGGTCTTGATTACCATCGATGAGACCAGTTATAAAGGAGGCATAAATAACAACAATCATCCAATGGCTTGGTACCACGATTTCGATGGTGGACGCTCATTTTATAC
>JACMPF010000165.1 GCA_014377665.1 Pedobacter sp.
AGGAAGCTTGTTGATCAATTATTTGCTTACCGCTTGGGAAGAAAAGGGGAAACTTGATGGCAACCAGTACATTGTAAAGACGATTGTAACGACCAACTTGATCGAGACTATTGCTAAAGCAAAAAACGTAACTTATTATAACACCCTTACAGGCTTCAAGTGGATCGGTCAATTAATGACCAGCCTTGAAGGTAAAAAAACCTTCATAGGTGGTGGAGAAGAAAGCTACGGTTATTTAATCGGCGAGCTGGTTAGAGATAAAGATGCTGTCGTATCCTGTGCCTTCATTGCAGAGATGACTGCGTTTTACAAAGATAAAGGAAGTAGCCTTTATGATGCGCTTCTTGATATGTATGTGGAATACGGCTTTTACAAAGAAGAGCTTGTTTCTATCACTAAAAAGGGTAAAACGGGTGCTGAAGAAATCAAAGCGATGATGGAGAAATTTAGAAACAATCCACCTGCAACATTGGGCGGTTCAAAAGTAGCAACATTGAAAGACTATGAACTTGGTTTTGAAACAGACCTGGCTTCAGGGGAGAAAAAACAATTAGAACTGCCAGTTTCTGATGTACTTCAATTCATCACCGAGGATGGAAGTATTGTTTCTGCTAGACCCTCAGGAACAGAACCTAAGATCAAATTCTACTGCAGTGTAAATACGCCATTGAAAAACAAAGCAGCCTTTAAGGAAATCAATCAAAAGTTAGCTGATAAAATTAAAAGTGTAATGAATGACTTAGCGGTTTAACCCCTAAGTCATTTGTTATTTTACCTAATCTGGCCTGTACCTTTTACAATCCACTTTTCTGTTACCAGCTTCTCCAGCGCAAATGGGCCACGCGCATGAAGCTTTTGTGTCGAAATGCCAATTTCGGCACCTAAGCCAAACACTTCGCCATCAGTGAACCTTGTAGATGCATTATGGTATACAACAGCAGCATCAACCTGCTTCAGAAATAGCTCAGCTAATTCTTGATTCTCAGTCAATATGGCTTCCGAATGCTTGGAAGAATACTTATTGATGTGCTCGAGGGCCTCTTCTATTCCCGAAACTATTTTTATCGAACACTTAAAATCTAAAAACTCTCTTCCGAAATCTTCTTCTGCTGCCCTATTTAAACGATTGAAGCCAAGTTTGTCCAGGAGCTGGTAAGATTTGTCATCTGCGAAAACCTCAACATCATATTTTTCCAATTGAGCTGAAAGCGATTCAAGGAACCTTGCAGCTATAGCTTGATCTATTAGTATAGTATCTAGTGAGTTGCAGACAGAGGGTCTGGAAACTTTGGCATTGATGACGATGGCTACCGCGGCATCAAGTAAAGCAGTTGACTCAACATAGGTATGGCATACACCTGCCCCTGTTTCAATTACCGGTACGGTTGCGTTCTTACGAACAAACTCGATTAGCTGGTTTGATCCACGTGGAATGATAACATCAATGTACTTTTCTGCAGTCAATATATCAAGGATAAACTCTCTTTCAGGTGGCAATTGTTGAACTATATTGGGATCCAAGTAGGACTCCGATAGGACTTGTTGAATAATGCTCACAAGTATATGGTTGGTATGATAAGCATCTTGTCCTCCTCTCAATAAAGCTACATTGCCTGAACGTATACATAGTGCTGCAACATCAAGTGTAACATTAGGTCTGGATTCATAGATGACTGCAACTACCCCGAGGGCTACAGTTATTTTGCTTACTTTTAAACCGTTTTCCAAGATCTTCTCGCTTAAAAGCAATCCTGTAGGATCTGCTAAATTAGCAACAGCCCTCAGGCTTTTACAGAGGTTTAGAATACGTTCCGTATTTAGGAGGAGTCTATCAAGTTTAGGATCATTGGGATCTAATTTTATAACATCTTTTTGATTCTCCACTATAATTTCGGCTGATTTTGCCGCTACTGAATCCGCAAGACGATTGAGCAACTGCTGCTTCTTCCGATTGTCCATTGCCAAAATGGAACTTTTAGCCCTTTGTGCATTAATTAATATATCCTGAATAGCTGACATTTTTATATCTATAAAATAACGATGTCGCTCGCATTTGCGACTTCCAAATTGTGTTGTTTTGAATTCTGAGTAATTGCCGCAGAGAAAACCTTCGACTTGGCAACTGCCACAATGCTCCCTTTCTGATCAATAATTTCAAATATCTCCGCTGCATTGAAAGGATTTTGTATCGAACGTACCCCGACTGCAAGCAGGCTTTTTCTATCACGTATAGCCTTGCATGCTCCATCATCGACAGTTAACCTACCTGTAACCAAACTTCCACTGGCGAGCCACTTGTTCCTTGCCGGGATTGAGCAAACTTTCGGCTCACATACAGTACCTGTTTGCTCAGTAACGGCCTTAAGAATCCCATCCTCAGTCCGCACACCAAATATCACAACTTTAATGCCCATCGATGTTGCAAGGTTGGCAAATGTTAGTTTCGATGTCATGCCACCTAATCCTACTTCAGATGTGTTTTTTGTAGCAAGGGAAAACACATCACTATTGATCAGATCGATTCTATCAACTACTTCACCTTTTTTATCCAACACGCCGGGAACAGAAGTACCGAGAAGTATCAAAGAGGCTCCAAATCCAACCCCAAGTAAGGTAGCAAGTTCATCGTTATCAGAGAACTTAAGTTCAAGATTACTCACAACATCATTCTCATTGGCAATTGGGATTACGTTATTCTTCCATAATTCTTCATAGGTTTCTTTGAGCTGCAAAAATTGAGTTCTATTAGAAAAATGTTGCCGTTCACAAAGGCTTTGTGCAATAGAAATTCCGTAAGGCTGGAAATATCTTGAGTAAGTTCCAAGCAATAATGGGTTTCCTATAGCTGCTGCAGCTTTACGCTCTGTCATTTTACCCTTATAGTTTTTCAAATATTTTTTGCCAGCAGCGACTGCTCCTGAAGAAACTAATATAATATGGTAATTCTCAGCGAGCTTTGCTACCTGTCTAGTGATGTCTGCGATTATAGCTTCGTCAATTTCGGAATTTGTGGTTATTGATGCAGACCCTAGTTTTAGGACCAGAATGGATTTCGTCATTTAGTACTGCTTTTCGTAGCTCTGTAGAGCGCACTAAAATACGTAAAAAAAATATCCCTTAGCCCTTATCTCGATTCTTATTGAGCTTAATTTTTATCTTCCCGTTTTCGTCCTCAGTTGCCAATAAATGCAACACGATTCCCTTCATTCTTCTCGCTCTAATCTCCCTACTATCTGTAATTTCTTCGTCCTTTTTTGGGTTTCTAAGTGGCACATCCAGTTCGATATTAGTGCCGGCAGACATTGAGTAGATCCCTGCTATATCCATATTTAATAGACTTGAGTTGATTTGCATAGGATTGATCGTGATCTTTTGTCCCCTTATATCGAACTTTCCATTAAGATTGTTAAACGTGATGTTGTCAAGATCTCTAAATGGGAATGCAAATTTGCCTACGTCTTTAATTGCAGCAAAACTTACTAATGCACCTTTTTTTAAATCGAAAACAATATTACCGTTTAAAGAATTAGGCAGCAATTTACCCTGGTCATTGATGCTTCCGGAAATATTTGTTTTGGAGAAGAGGTATCCACGAAGATTTTTAGAGGTTAGAGATGTTAATCCAAAATTATCAAATGAATAGAAGAAATGCTGAATGTCTACATTGCTTATATTCGCATTTAGCGCAAACCTGTTAACAGAGCCACTTTGAGTTACGGTTCCCGCCAGGTTTACAGAACCACCTCCATGTTTAACACTTACATTTTTAATGGAAATGCCCTTTTCGGTTAGTAATACATCCGCTTGGGCATTAGTAGCCAAAAATTTATTGTAATAAACCTTGTCAACCTGCAAATGCATGTTTACCCTACTTTTTTCAAAGACCTGATTCAAATCATCGGAAAAACTAATGTTTTTTGCTGTCTTCTTTTTAATGGTTTTTCTTGAACCAAGAAAGCCAAGGAACTCACCTAAATGAAGTTGCGGACTTCTAATCTTCCAATTCAGTAATATCTTTTCGGGGTCGCTATAATATAAGTTCAAGAAATTACTAATAGAACCGTCCATGTAAACCACGCTTTTTCCACTTTGCAACCTAATATTTTTAATAAAAAGATCACGATCTGTAAAGTTTAACGAGATATTA
>JACMPF010000166.1 GCA_014377665.1 Pedobacter sp.
ACCCAGTGCCTTTTCAATAGAAACAATCTTTACCTTGAACAATAAACGGTAACCGATTACAAAGAATATGAATATGAAAAGAAACGATGCAATACCAAACCATTCGTAGATAAATTGATGGGAAAGAAGCGCACCAAATTTACCAAGCCAGTTCTGTACTACCGGTGGAATATTGACCTGTTGCAACTCCTCATAGGATTTAAAGAGGTTGCCCCATCCACCGTTTGCTTTGATTACGTAGCTGTAATCTTCTTGCCAGGTGAACAAGTAGGATGTGAAAGCGATTAGAAAGTAAAGTGCGAAAACAATAAAACCCAAGCCGATGATCTTAATAGCTCTCCCATTGTGAAAATCCAGACGGGGCATAAGATCCATCTTTTCTTTCGCTGGCTTGGCAGCAGAAGAACGGGGATTAGCCTTGTCTGATGACTCATTTTTAAAAGAATTGGACTTGAACTGATTTCCCCTTACCGACATTTTCGTTACTAATATTATTGAATCAACAAACTTAAATAAAACTGTGGAAGCATTTATCGCGACTGTAAATTATTTCAGCAGCAAGAGATGCTCATGCGAATATAATGTAAAATCGATGGATTTGATCGCTAAGTGAAACGCAGATCTGATTGATATGGGGTAAACCCTGAAGAGTTTTGGAAATGTCTGAACTAGGTGTTTGATATGTGTTTTCTACGTCTTTTTAGGCAACAGACACATAGCTTACACATTGCCAAGACGAAACTTAGCCAACTCCATATCAACTAGAAACTGCTGTAAGACATGCATTAAACGTCCCAGATGCGGACACGATTTTTTTTGACGTAGCGTCGAACATCAAGCACTAAGGCTGCCAAAATGTAGAAAATAATTGGAAAGCCGACGGCTAAAAATGAGGAATAAATAAAGAAGAGTCTGATCTTACTGATCGACATATTCAGTCGTTCTGCAAGCTGCGTACAAACGCCAAAACTTTGTTTTTCAAAATAGGTAACGATCTTCTGGAACATGTTATCTTTTTAGTATTTTAATTCCGATACCACAATTTAAACATTTTTTCTGAGTACAGTAATATTTATTTAATTGAAGCAGGGATTGCGACATCAGCGCACTATCAATTTTTAGTCCGGCATCAAGATATTGATATACAATTGTATTGTGCTCTGCAGGAATATTCTCCAGGAAATCCAATGCCCTGTCTATTAGATGTTGCTGAGCGGTGTATTTTCCATAAGCAAAAAGAATAACACATACAGTATTGATTAGAATGTTTTCTATTGACTTCTTTCCAAGCTGCACCTGCATCTCTGCGGCTGGTTTCTTAAAATGGTAGTGTGTATGCCAATAGGGACTAACATCCAGGTTGTTAAATGAGGCTGAGATGGCTTTTAGATCATGAGCCTTTAAGATCTTTGCAAATAGTTGATTTGACTGGGCATGAAGTGCAGAGAATTGTGCGAGCCTAACCGTGGGAAAACTAGCCGGTCTCATCCGTAAAAACTTCCAGACTGAAACGTCTATTGAGTTTAGATTATATTTAAGCTTTAAGAATTTGTATTCGGCTTTTAGTAAATGGGCGTATTCACCATCAAGTTCGGTGGATTCGAGGAAACCAGCCTGCCCAAATATTAAAGCTTCAACTTGAATGGGATTGTCGCAATGTTTATTGAGCAGCTGTAGGGGTAAGGCATTGGCGAGAAGTTCGAATGGTAAAGCATTTACTTTGAATCCAAAGTTTCGGGCAAGGAAAAAATAGAAGGTATCATACCAGTTGCCTTTGAGATCTTTTACTTTCGCAAGGACTTCAGTTGTTTTTTGTTCTAAGCGCTCAACAATTACCCTGGAAAGAACAGTATTCAGTACGATTGGCTCTATTTCTTTCAATTGTGGTCTGCAAGGAAAACTTTCTGTGCAGTGAAGCATTTTTACATAGTTATCGAACAGCAATTCTGAGAATACACCCTTTATGATTAAAGTCGGAATACGTTGCCCGCTTTTGTTTTTGATCGCAATATCATTCTCATATACAACATGTAATATAACCGATTCGTAGGCCTCGTCATACTGATGTTTGTGCAATTGCCAGTCGGATGATTTATTGTGTATCTCTACATTCCCTGCCCACATTCTTCCATCAATTAACAGCTTAGCTTCAGTAAAATCCGGTCCGGCGTGCGTATTTAAATTACCTGGCTGAATGATCTCCAGTACTTCTCCGCCTACGCAAACTTGATGCGCGCTATTAAGGAGCCGGTATCGCCAGACAAAAAATAGGAAGTTCTCAGATATTTCCATCTGACCAACCTCTAATTATTTATCGAAATTATACCAGGTTCGCTGCCTTAGGTTCCTTTTTATAGTTGGTGATAAAGACTCCTAGGATGATCAATAAAGTTGCAATTAAAATATCAAAAGTGATTTTTTCGTTTAAAATAAGCCAACCTAAGAAAAGCGCAATGACTGTATTGAAATAAGATAGCACTGATACTTCAGTAGCAGTCACACGTTTTAAAGCATAATGATAACAAAAAAAAGCAACGACGGAGCCAAATATCGCGAGGTAAACGACAGCGGAAAGGCTTTGCAGGGTCCAAGTAGAAGGATCTGCGTTACGATGTATGATAAGGGCCAGTATAAGTTGCACAACCGCGGAGAAAGAGAATTGATAGAAAAGATCCAGAAAAATATTGCTCGTTTTATAAGAATTCTTTTTGGTATATATCGTTCCCACGGACCAGCCTGTTAGGGCTGTGCAGATGCAAATAATGCCAAAACGATAATTGGGATCCATTAAATCAGAGATACCATCTCTAAAGATGAAAGCCACCCCAAGGAAGCCAATGATTACACCGACAATACCTTTTAAGCTAGGTTTTTGGAGGCCAATTAGTACACTTCCAATAAACACAAGCAAAGGGCTCAAGGCATTTAACAAAGACGTTAGTCCGCTTGGAATACTTTGTTCGGCTACAGTTGTCATACCATTCCCAATTACAATCATAAGTATAGAAACAAGGACCTGTTTGCGGAGATAAGGCCAGCCGTGCCATTTAAATTCCTTCTTACGCCACAATATGATGAATAAAATCAAAGAGGCTACGCCTTGCCTCATCGTGGTAACGAACCAGGGTGGTATGGTTTCAACAGCTACCCGGATACCCAGATAAGTAGTACCCCAAATCAGAGCTACACCTACCAAGGCCAGGATTAAACGAAGATCTGCTTTTCCTTTCATATGATGTTGGCAGCTGATAGGATCTGCTCCATTTCATGCTGCAACTTTAAAGCTTCTTCCCTTGCTTTTTCAGCAAAGTCCTCGCCATTCGAGGCATATATAATTCCTCTTGACGAGTTGACTAATAAACCACATTCTTTATTTAAACCAAACTGACAAACATCAGCTAAACTTCCACCCTGTGCACCCACTCCCGGTACCAATAAGAAATTATCAGGGGCCAACGTCCGAATGTTTTGAAACTCTTCAGCTTTTGTAGCGCCTACCACATACATGAGTTGCTCACTGTCTGCCCATTTCGAGGAGGTACGGATAACTTGTTCGTAGAGTTTGCCATTCTGACTTCCGGAAAGCTGGAAATCATTATGGCCTATATTAGAAGTAAGTGCCAGTAGGATCACCCATTTGTCTTTGTGATTTAAAAAAGGCCCCACGGAATCTTTGCCCATATATGGGGCTACGGTTATGGCATCAAAGCCCATTCCGGACTGCGATTCATTAAAAAAAGCATTTGCATACATTGCTGAAGTGTTCCCAATATCACCTCTCTTAGCATCTGCAATTGTAAAAATGTTGGCAGGTATGTATTTCCAGGTTTCGATTAATGTTTCCCAACCTTTTAAACCCATAGCTTCATAGAAAGCGGTGTTGGGTTTGTAGGCTACACATAAGTCTTTTGTGGCATCTATAATTTGTTTGTTGAACTCAAGAACAGGATTATCGAATTTTGATAGGTGTTTGGGAATGCTTTTTAAAACTGGATCAAGACCTATACACAAAAAAGATTTTTTGGTTTTAATATGATCAAATAACTGCTTCTTATTCATTATAGTGCGAAATGTGAGCACAAAGATGTTAATTATAACCTTAGTTTCCGTTCGGCAGGTTTAGTTTTAGAATAAAATCTTTCAAACAATTTTAAATATTTTTTGTAATTTCGTTTACAATTACATACAATTGCAACATAATTCCTTAAAGTTTATCTGATCATTCCAGAAAATATTCGCAAAATTTGTTTCCCATTGTTAATTATAGCCGAATTTCTTGCTTTGACCGATAGACATTTTATAAAAAATTCTCAACACCGTATATCATATAATGTTTAACAAAACAGAATTAAATGAAAAGCTTACAGCAGAATTGCGTGAGCTAGCAAAATCACAAGGTATCTTAAATGCAGACGAGTTACGCAAAGCTGAACTTGTTGAAATAATAGCTCAGATTACAGACCAGGACGGACCTATAGAGGTCACCGCAAATACTGAAACTGAAGTTGTTGCCGTTACAGCTACAAAACCGCTGAAAGTTAAAACTGCAAAAGAGCCTACAGCAGAAAAAAGTACAAGAAAAAGAATCAGAATTCCTAAAGAGGAAGAAGAGAAAAACACAGTAAAGCCTTTCAGTAGAGCTTCTTTATTTGATCCCATTGGAATATCTGAAGGGAAACCTGAGGAGGTAGCTGTTCTAGAAAACAAACAAGAATTGGCTGTTCCCGCGGAGGTAGCTACACAGGCAGCGCCTGATGTAACTCCAACTCCAGACATAGCTGCTCCAAATGTTACAACCACTGTTCCTACCTTTGAAAAGAAAAACAAAGCTCCAAGAGAGGACAACAGACAAAAAGGGCAAAACATTGGTAATGTTTCTTCACAGAAACAAAATGAGAACAGTTATTCCAATCTGGATTTCGACAATACCATCACTAATGAAGGTGTTTTGGAGATCATGCCTGATGGATACGGTTTTTTAAGATCTGCCGATTACAATTACTTGTCTTCACCAGATGATATTTACGTGTCACAGTCACAAATTAAACTATTTGGTTTAAAAACAGGCGATACAGTTAAAGGAAGCATTCGTCCACCGAAAGAGGGCGAGAAATACTTCCCATTGGTAAGGGTAGAAACGATCAATGGTCGCCTTCCTGCTGATGTAAGAGATAGGGTTCCCTTCGATTACCTTACTCCATTATTCCCTACCGAAAGATTAAATCTTTTTACAGAAACCAATAATTATTCAACCAGAATCATAGACTTGTTTACTCCGATAGGTAAAGGTCAGCGTGGTTTGATCGTTGCACAACCTAAGACTGGTAAGACTAACCTACTGAAAGAGGTAGCAAATGCAATTGCTAAAAATCATCCTGAAGTATATCTGATCATCTTATTAATTGATGAGCGACCGGAAGAGGTAACTGATATGGCCAGAAGCGTTAGGGCGGAAGTTATTGCTTCTACTTTTGACGAGCCTGCTGAGCGCCATGTTAAAATCGCAAACATCGTATTAGAAAAAGCAAAGAGATTGGTAGAATGCGGACATGATGTAGTGATACTATTGGATTCAATCACAAGACTAGCCAGAGCTTATAATACCACTGCTCCCGCTTCAGGTAAGATTTTATCAGGTGGTGTGGATGCAAATGCATTGCACAAGCCAAAGCGTTTCTTTGGTGCGGCACGTAATATTGAAAAAGGTGGTTCATTAACTATCCTTGCAACTGCCTTAACTGATACCGGCTCGAAAATGGACGAGGTGATCTTTGAAGAATTCAAGGGTACAGGTAATATGGAACTCCAGTTAGATCGTAAATTATCTAATAAACGAATCTTCCCTGCAATTGACATCACTGCTTCAAGTACCAGAAGAGATGACCTATTGCATGACAGAGATACGCTGCAAAGAGTTTGGATATTACGTAACCACTTGGCAGATATGAACGCTCAGGAAGCAATGGAATTTGTTCAGGCTCAGATCAAAGGAACAAAATCCAATGAGGAGTTTCTTATTTCCATGAATAGCTAATTTTATTTTTTCATACAATGATAAAAAAGCACATCCCCAATGCAATTACCTGCGCCAATCTTTTCTCAGGCTGCATTGGGGTGGTTTACGCTTTTACTGGAGCGCTAGACGTTGCTGCTTACTTTGTTTTGCTTTCAGGAACTTTCGATTTCTTCGACGGTCTCGTTGCTCGTGCACTAAACGTAAAATCTTCTATTGGCAAGGAACTGGATTCATTGGCAGATATGGTCAGCTTTGGGTTTTTGCCTGGAGTGGTTATGTTTAAGCTTTTGATGGTTAGTGATTTCAGCTCTCCATGGCTACCCTACTTAGGATTTGTGATCACTGTTTTTTCAGCATTAAGATTAGCTAAGTTTAATATGGATACCCGGCAGACGGAGAATTTCATCGGGTTGAACACGCCAATGAATACCTTATTGATTGTATCGCTTCCCTTTATTCAAAAGGATTATCCTCAGATCATTGAATCAACCCTATTTCTGATTGCTTTAACGGTAATCTTAAGTTGGTTATTGATTAGTGAAATACGAATTTTTTCCATGAAGCTAAGCAACCTGAGTTGGGGTCATAATAAATACAAATACCTGTTTCTGATCTCCTCAGTAGCGATGGCAATAGTATTAAAATTTGTTGCAGTGCCCTTTATACTCCTATTGTACATAGGATTCTCAATAGTACATTTTAAGAAAATCAAAGCTTAAAGTTGTTTTTGAAGATTGGCTTTAGCCTCATCCAATTGAGCGTACAGGGTACTAATGAAAAGGCGTACCTCCTCGAAGGCATTTGCCAACTGATGCATATCTGACTTATCACGCGCCCCTTGCTCCATCTCCTGTAGATGTTCTTTCACATCTTCTCTACCAACGTAAGTAAATGTTGGCTTCATCTTATGAGCAGTAGCTGCGACTTTATCCCAATCTTTCTGGACAATTGCATCTTGAAGCTCCGATAAATAGATTGGAGTTTGGGATTTAAAAAGGTCAATCATTTCAATAATAAACTCTGGACTATCACCAGACATCTCTTTGAGATAAGAAAGATCTAAAGGCTCACTATTTTTGTTTGCGTTAATCATTGTTCAACAAACTTAGATAAAAATGTTTTTATATCCAATCTAGCAATCTTTATATTTTAGTAACGTCCAGCTGATCGTTGAGCTCATTTAAAAGGGCGGAAATTGACTTTTTAAATACCGGATGCTGAAGGTTGGGCGTAATCTCAACCAATGGTTCAAGGACAAATTTCCTATTGTGCATTTCAGGATGGGGAATTTCTAGCTGATTAGGAATGTTAACAATATCGTTACCATAGAAAATGATGTCGATATCAATGAGTCTGGCTCCCCATTTTTCTTCGCGGATTCGCCCAAGCTGTGTTTCAATTTCCAGCGCTTTATTTAATACCTCCAGAGGTGTAAATAAAGTATTTATAGCTATAGCTATATTTAGGAAGCCTGCTTGATCCGTTTTACCCCAAGGAGCTGTTTCATATACAGAAGACCTTTCTTCGATTTCACCTATTTTAGAATTGATATTTTTGATAGCCTCGTTAATTAGTTGAAGTCTGGCCCCCATATTGCTGCCAAGTAACAAATAAACCTTATTGTGATCCAATACCATAAAAGCCCGTGGCTATTTTATTTATATTTACAAATTAAATCTTTAACCTTCAAATGAGAGAATTTTTCAAGTACGTTTTTGCAACTGTCGTAGGCGTCGTTATTTCTTTGTTCCTTATCATCTTCGTTTCAATTTTGCTTATCGTCGGTTTAGTCTCTTCCATGGAGACCAATAAAACGGTTCCTGTGAGGAAAAATTCTGTGTTATTTATGAACCTGGATCAGGCTATTGTGGAACGTACTCCAGATGACACTTTTGCTAACCTTCCGCTTGTTGGTGGCGGTGGCGCAAAGAGCATCGGTTTTAACGATTTGATTAAAGCCCTGGAAAGTGCTAAAACAGATGACGACATTAAATGCATTTATTTGAATGTAAGTTCGCCTAATGCTGGTTATGCCACCATGATTGAAGTGCGTGATGCGCTACTGGACTTTAGAAAGAGTGGTAAAAAGATCATCGCTTACAGCGAAGTGTATACTCAAGGCGCCTACTACCTGGCATCTGCAGCAGATAAAGTATACTTGTACCCTGAAGGTGCTCTGGAATTTAAAGGGCTAAATTCTCAAGTGATGTTCTTTAAAGGCGCACTCGACAAACTGGGCATAGAGGCACAAATCATCCGAGTAGGAAATTACAAGAGTGCCGTGGAGCCTTTCTTTACGGATAAAATGAGTGATAAAAACCGTGAGCAGGTTACCGCTTATCTGGGGGGATTATATCAAACCTTTTTACAAGGGATATCTGTAACCAGAAAAATCAGTGTACCAGAACTTCATGCCATAGCCGACGATTATAAAATTCAAAAGCCGCAGGATGCGGTCGATAGGAAGCTCGTCGATGGATTAAGGTATAAAGATCAGATTCTGGAAGAATTGAAGACATTGAGTGGCAAGAAATCGAAAAACAATATTTCTTCAATAACAATAAACGACTACGCAAAAAATGTTGCTAGTAAGAAAAGCGACGGCGGCAAAAATAGGATTGCAGTTATCTACGCAAACGGCGACATCATTGGTGGCGAAGGGTCAGATACCCAGATTGGTTCTGAAAGAATTTCGAGAACCATCAGAAAAGCAAGGATGGATTCTACGATAAAAGGAATCGTGTTGCGGGTAAACTCTCCTGGTGGTAGCGCACTGGCTTCTGATGTTATTTGGAGAGAAATTGTGTTAACTAAACAAGTAAAACCTGTTATTGCTTCTTTTGGTGATGTTGCAGCATCTGGCGGATACTATATCGGTTGTGCTGCTGACTCTATTTTTGTCCAGCCAAATACGATTACAGGCTCTATTGGGGTATTTGGCGTGATCCCCAACTTCCAAAAATTGTATAACGAAAAACTAGGAATAACCTTTGATGGAGTTAAAACTGGTAAGTACGCAGACATTATGAGTACTGATCGCCCGCTAACTCCTGGTGAGCGATTGATCATTCAAACCGATGTTAACAGGGTTTATGATGGATTTATTACCAGAGTGGCTGATGGTAGAAAGAAATCGAAAGCATACATAGACAGCATTGCAGGTGGTAGAGTTTGGGTAGGAACCGACGCAGTCAGAATAGGTTTGGCAGATAGAACCGGAAGTTTTAATGATGCGATCATTGCTGCTGCAAAAAAAGGAAAGTTGAAAGATTATAAAGTAGTGGAATATCCGGAGATTTTAGATCCTCTACAATCGTTTATAGATAACAGTTCTGACAAGATTAGAATGTATTACGCAAAGCAGGAATTGGGTGCTCATTTCTATTTATATGAGCAGATAAAATCAACTATCGTAAATTCAGGCATACAAACCAGAATGCCTTTTGAGTTAAAAGTTCAGTGATAATAGGAATGGTTTAAGATTTTAAAAAATGTTAAGCTGTATTCCAGCAGGTTAAGAAAATCACTTAAAAATAATTTGCAAAGGATTTCGACATTTAAAAACAATCTCTATCTTTGCAATCCTAATTCAATCCTAACTGCGGATGTGGCGTAATTGGTAGCCGCACCAGACTTAGGATCTGGCGCTTCACGGCGTGGGGGTTCGAGTCCCTTCATCCGCACAAAAATTCCCCCGCAAAACGGGGGAATTTTTATATATAGACGATTATAAAAACATTTATTCAGAAAAATGAACATTACACAGGAAAAAATTAACGACTTAAATGCAGTTGTAAAAATTAAAATAGCGCCTGAGGATTATACTGAAAAGGTTGACAAATCTATAAAAGAGCAAGCTAAAAAAGCTAATCTTCCTGGTTTTCGTAAAGGAATGGTTCCTATGGCTCACATTAAAAAAATGTATGGCAGAAGTATACTTGTTGAAGAAATCAATAATTTATTAAGCGAAACGCTCAACAAATACTTAACTGATAATAAAGTAGAAATCCTTGGTCAGCCGCTTCCAGTAATGGACGATACAAAGGAATTTAAATGGGACAATACAGATGAGTTCGAATTTGATTACGAATTAGGTCTCGCTCCTGCCATAGACGTTAACATCACATCAAAAGATAAATTCACTGAATATAATATTAAAGCTGACGAGGAAACGCTTGCATCACGCATCAAAAATATCCGCCGAAGCTATGGCAAAATGACAAACCCTGAAGTTTCGGCAGATGATGATGTACTTTATGCCGAATTAAAACAACTTTCGCCTGACGGTTCAGTTTTTGAAGATGGCATAACCAGCACTGGCTCTATTCGCTTAGATCAGATTACAGATAAAGAGATTGGAAAATCTTTAATCGGTTTAAAAAAGGATGATGTAGTTGAGCTGGATATACCAAAAGCTTTTGATAAAAACGAAGTGGTGATTGCCAAATTGTTAAACATAAGCGAAGAGGATGCTGCAGCACTCAACTCCAAATTTACGGTGACGATCAAAAACGTAAATCGTTTAGAAGAGTCTGATTTAAATCAGGAGTTCTTTGATAAATTATTTGGTGAAGGTATAGTGACTGACGAAGCTGGATTTACGACTAAGATCACTGAAGAAGTGGAAGGAATGTTCCAGCAGGATGCAGATCGCAAATTGCAGAACGACATCTACACACAGCTGATCGAGAGTGTGAGAATTGAGCTTCCAGATGAGTTTTTACGGAAGTGGTTAAAAGCTACTAACGAAAAATTAACTGTCAAAGAATTGACTGAGGGATATGATGATTTTGCTAAAAATTTGAAGTGGACATTAATTGAAAATAAACTGATCCAAGACAACAACATTGAGATCAAATATGAGGATGTTTTTGCTACTGCTAAGCAACGTATTGACGCTCAGTTTAGAATGTACAGCCCTGCTCCTATGCCAGAAGACCAACTGGCACAGTATACTGCGACTTTTTTGAAAGAGAAAGACAATGCCACCCGAATATTTGATGAAGTAAAAGCACTTAAAGTATTCGAATACATCAGGTCTGTGGCTACTTTAGACCAACAAGATATACCTTATAACAAATTTATAGCGTTGAAATAAGCTGATCTTCAACACGATTTAATGGATTTTTGAATGAGGCGGCTTTGTTAAGGCCGCCTTGTTTATATAAAACAAACAAATTTTACAATGCCACAATAAATTACCACTTTAGTTTAACTATTTTGGTGATCACATTTAAATACTAAGTAGATAATTTTATTATTATGAATATAGATAAAGACGAATTCAGAAAATACGCAGTTAAACATCATCGTATTAATGGTCTAAATGTTGACCGTTATATTGGTGCTACTAACAATTCTCCAAAAAGCATGACTCCTTATATTATTGAGGAACGGCAGTTGAATGTTGCGCAGATGGATGTATTCTCCCGTTTAATGATGGATCGTATCATCTTCTTAGGTGACGCGATCTATGATGGGAACGCAAACATCATACAGGCACAATTGTTGTTTTTACAATCGACAGATAACAATAGAGACATCCAGATTTACATCAACTCACCAGGTGGTTCTGTTTATGCAGGCTTGGGAATCTATGACACCATGCAATACATTGCACCTGATGTAGCTACAATCTGTACTGGTATGGCAGCATCTATGGGTGCAGTACTTCTAGTTGCAGGAGCTAAAGGAAAACGTGCTGCATTACCTCATTCCCGCGTAATGATTCACCAACCTTCAGGTGGTGCCCAAGGAGTTGCTTCAGACATGGAGATCAATTTGCGAGAAATGCTTAAATTGAAGAAAGAATTATACGACATTATTTCCAATCACTCAGGACAAAGTTACGAATGGGTAGAAAAGGCCTCTGATAGGGATTACTGGATGAAGGCTGACGAGGCTAAAGAATTCGGAATGATTGATGAAGTGTTGAGTGCGAGTAAGAAAGATTAATAATGGCTAAACAAAATAAAGAATCCCGTTGCTCTTTTTGCGGATCAGGTAAGCAAGACACATTAATGCTTATTGAAGGTTTGGATGCATTTATCTGCGATAAGTGCGTTACCCAGGCCAACCAGCTGCTTGTTCAGGAATTGGGAAGCAAAAAATCAAAGGGTCTTGACACTTCGGTTACTTTACTGAAACCACATGAGATCAAGGCACACATTGATCAATACGTTATTGGTCAGGACGATGCGAAAAAAGTTCTTTCTGTAGCGGTATATAACCATTACAAAAGATTGAGCCAAAAAATTGACAAAGGCGATGAAGTAGAGATAGAAAAATCAAACATCATGCTTGTTGGTGAAACAGGTACGGGCAAGACTTTGCTGGCCAAAACAATCGCCAAGATCCTTCATGTTCCATTCTGTATCTGTGATGCTACCGTATTAACAGAAGCAGGATACGTTGGTGAAGATGTGGAAAGTATTTTAACTCGATTACTGCAAGCCGCGGACTACGATGTCGCTTCTGCGGAACGTGGTATCGTTTATATTGATGAAGTAGATAAAGTAGCCCGAAAAAGCGACAATCCTTCTATCACAAGAGATGTATCAGGTGAAGGTGTACAACAGGCGTTACTGAAGATTCTTGAGGGAACAGTGGTAAATGTGCCTCCTCAGGGCGGGCGGAAGCATCCTGATCAAAAGATGATCCCGGTAAACACTAATAATATCTTGTTTATTTGCGGCGGAGCTTTTGATGGCATTGAACGTAAGATTGCAAACAGATTGCGCACGCAAGCAGTAGGTTATAAAGTTAAGAAAGACGATGTTGATCTTGATTTGAAGAACCTTTACAAGTATATCACTCCTCAAGATTTGAAATCATTTGGTTTAATTCCTGAGTTGATCGGAAGGGTTCCTGTGCTGACGCATCTAAATCCTTTAGACAAAGAAGCATTGAGAAATATACTTACAGAACCGAAGAACTCGTTGTTCCGCCAATATGTAAAGTTATTTGAGTATGAGAATGTAGAATTGGCATTTGATGATGATGTAATAGATTTTATCGTGGATAAGGCAATGGAGTACAAGCTTGGCGCAAGGGGACTAAGGTCAATTTGTGAAGCTATTATGCTTGATGCGATGTTTGATATCCCATCAGATCCAAATGTCAAGGAGCTGCACATCTCATTAGATTATGCGGTGGAGAAATTTGAAAAAGCCGACTTTAAAAAGTTAAAAGCTGCTTAAATATTTGATCCCCGGTTCCCCCGGGGATTTTTTTTAAGTAATGTTTTTTAAAGTGTCGGAGTTAAAGTCTTTTTAAATGGTGCATCATTATAAAATGCGCGTTCTCCTGAATTTATTTTAGGATCTCGGAGTAGAAAAGACCTAACATGACCAAGATGCTGAAATAAATTCAGCCGGACTATTTTAAAACAGCATGAAACAATAGAATACTAACAAAAACAATTATATATGAATGAAGAAAAAGATGTAAAAAAAAATGAAAACATCCCAGCAAAAGCAAAAAAAATAAAAGAAGTAAATTCTGCAATTAAAGCAGGTTTGAAAAGTAAAGCAGACATCGTAAAAAACTGGTTGCCACGTTATACAGGTAGACCGCTCGATCAGTTTGGTGACTACATTCTATTAACCAATTTCAGTAAATACCTTCAAATGTTTTCTGAGTGGAACGATGATGCCCCAATAATGGGTCTTGATAAGCCCATGCAAAGTGTAACTGCTAACGGAATCACGATTATTAACTTCGGAATGGGTAGCCCTTTGGCAGCGACTATGATGGACTTGCTGACAGCAATTAGTCCGAAAGCAGTATTATTCCTTGGGAAATGTGGAGGTTTAAAAAAGAAGAATCAGCTTGGAGATTTAATCTTGCCGATCGCAGCGATTAGAGGTGAGGGAACATCAAACGATTACCTTCCTGCTGAAGTGCCTGCCCTACCCTCTTTTGCATTGCAAAAAGCAATATCCACAACAATCAGAGATCACTCGAGAGATTACTGGACAGGTACTTGTTACACCACCAATCGCAGAGTTTGGGAGCACGATAAGCATTTCAAGAAGTATTTAAAAACTCTAAGGGCAATGGCTGTGGACATGGAAACAGCAACTATATTTACCACTGGTTTTGCTAACAAAATTCCAACAGGTGCTTTATTATTGGTATCAGACCAACCTATGATTCCTGAAGGTGTAAAAACAGCAGAAAGCGATAGCTCAGTTACGACCACTTATGTAGAAACGCATTTGAAGATTGGAATTGACTCGTTGAAGCAACTGATTAATAACGGCCTGACAGTAAAACACCTGCAATTCTAATCACCATCAGGACTTTTTGGATAATCGATGTCTATGAGTGTTCCTGATCCATGACTGATTTCTTTCCAGTCGTCTACTGGGAACTCGATTAAAACAACGCCGCAAGTGGGTATATTATAGATATTCGAATTACTCAGGTAGTTCGCGAAATCTGTAAAACCTGGGTTGTGACCAAATAATGCAGCTCTTTTGTATTTATTATCAATATTATTTACAACCTTCATCAATGCGGGAGTTTCAGCTTCATAAATTGAACTGTCTTGTTTGATTTTTTCCACAGGGCGATACCAAGCCTGCTCGAAATGGCTCGCAGTTGTAAAAGCTCTTAGCGCCGGACTACTGATCAGTACCTCTGGCACAAGATCCTTTTGAACCAATCTAAATGCCATTTCTGGGGCATCCCGATGGCCCCTTGGGTTTAGAGGTCTGTCAAAATCCTGAAGGTGCACATTGCCCCATTCAGATTTTCCATGTCTAACTAATAGTAGCTGTTTCATGATCACGAAGTTTATCAATTACTTTATTAATAACATTCTGCTCCGGCAAATTGTTCATACAAGCGAAATCTCCACGATAGCATGGAACGTTGCCATAAACTGAACAGGGGCGACAATATAAATCCAGCTGAACAGCATCGTTTATAGATTGGCCATAACCCAAAAAACCCGCATAAGGATGTGTTGCACCCCATACTGAGACTACCGGCACATTCTTCAACGATGCCAGATGCATTCCCGAAGAGTCCATGCTTAGCATCAAATCAAGTTTAGCTATAAAGTCCAATTCTTCAACCAATGTCATCTTTTTAACTAGTGACGTTATATTCTGATGTTTCGATTCCCAATCAACAGCAACTAATGCTTCCTCCGAAGAACCACCGAAGATGAAAAGTTTAAAACCATTTTTCGCAAGTTCCAGCAAAACCCTTTCCATCTTGTGAAGCGGATAAACTTTTTGTAAGTGTTGGGCAAATGGACTGACTCCGATCCACTGCTCGTTACCTGGCTTTTGATTGTTTACAGGGCTAAGGTTATTTGTTAATATCAAGGGATAGCTTAGTTTCTCAAATACCTCTGCATATCTGGAAACTGTAAGCTTTAATGGTTTGAGTTCTTTATTTCTCTTTCTGGTTAGACGCTTTTTTTCTGACCTTCCTTTATCTACCGATACCGTGGTAATTCCGACGAAGAAAAAAAACAGACACAATACTTTACTCCTTAAATTGTTTTGCAAATCAGCAACCTTCGTGACTTTGCACTTTTTAAGTTCAAAAAATAACTTTATAAGGCCAAAGAAGCCTTTATGCTTTCCTTTCGGTTCAAATGAAAGGAATTGTAAGTTAGGTATACCATCGAAAAAGGGCTCAAAAGTAACCCTGCTAATTACGACCAACTCTTCCAATGGATAAGCTGCGGAAAACTCTTTAATGATCGGGGCTGTCATTGCCACATCTCCCATTGAGGAGAAACGAATAACCAATATTTTAGCCCGTTCAGCCATTAGTTATTTAGAATTGTAGAGAATAGGATTCAGATTGGGATCGTTGTACATCTTCATTTGCTTGTAGACTTTCATGTACTTATCACCGTTTTCAATATCATTAATTAATTCATCCAGACTTAAGGACAAATCATTTCTTTGATTAAGCAAGATTGCCAATTTGTCTACACAGCTTATTCTGTGCTCTTCAGAGGCATCAGAACGAAGAGTCTCCTCATTCATATGGTATATTTTTAGTGCGAGAATGGAAAGTCTGTCCACCACCCATGCCGGACTTTCAGAGTTAATTTTTGCCTCAGCCTTCGGCTGTCTACCTTTGAACTCCTCCAGAAAATAGCTATCAATATATTCCACCACATCTGTGCGTTCCTGGTTAGAGGCATCAATACGGCGCTTCCATTGCAGACCAGTAACAGAATCAATAGACGGGTTTCTAACCAAATCTTCCATATGCCATTGTACAGTATCGATCCAGCATTTTAGATACAACAGATGTTCAAGTGTTCCAATTCCGTATGGATTAGTCGCCAAGTTCTCAATGTCGTTTTGTACATGATAGTCATTTATGACTTCTTGAAATATCTTATTGCAAAGTTGACTAATCATGATTCAAAGGTAACGATACTATTTTCTATTGTTGAAGTATTGCGTAATATCTTGCAGGTTGAACGCATTTAAACATTGATCTGCTTGCAAACCTCCTTTTCTGCCCACTAATAAGCCATATCGCATATCGTGAAAGCCATCTGTCCTATGAGCATCTGGATTGATGGAAAGCAATACCCCTTTATCTAATGCATAACGATGCCAACGCCAATCAAGGTCTAATCGCAAAGGATTGGCATTGATTTCTATAACCACGTTGTTTGCAGCACAAGCATCAATTACTTTTTTATAGTCTATCGGATAGCCTTTACGACTCAATAACAGCCGACCAGTCGGGTGACCCAATATTGTGGTATAAGGATTTTCAATGGCTGTTATTAATCTTGAAGTCGCCTTTTGCTCATCCATACGAAGGACGCTATGCACGGATGCAACTACAAAATCAAAGGTCTTCAAAATTTCTTCAGGATAATCCAATGAGCCGTCGTAGAGGATATCACTTTCAATTCCTTTGAAAATCTTGAAAGGTGCTAGTAATTCGTTTAGTCCATCAATTTCTTTATGTTGAGCATAGATTCTTTGCTCGTTCAAACCGTTTGCATAGAATGCAGATTTGGAGTGATCGCACATTCCAAGATATTCCAGATGTAAATGGCCTTTGCAATAAAGCGCCATTTCTTCCAGCGTATTTACCCCATCACTCCAAGTCGAGTGGTTATGCAAACTACCTTTAAGGTCATCATAATTTATTAGGGTTGGTAAAGTATTAGATTTGGCAAGCTCAATCTCATCAAGCCCTTCTCTCAATTCAGGCTCAATATAGGCCAAACCTGCTTTTTTGTAAATAGCTTGTTCAGTCTCATAGTGGCCAGGCCCAGCTATCGACATCACCTGTTGCACATGCATGGGATTACCTGTTAATTGAAAATAGTTAACGTAAAAATCTCCCTTTGGCACTAAATGAAGAAGAACTTTAAGGCCAAAGGGTGTTCTGGCCTCATACAGCGTTGGGCTCTTTGCTTCAAACTGCAAAGGTTCAAAGTCTGACAAGCCAACTGCGAACTCTCCTATATTTCCAGCGCCCAAAACTAATACAACTTCATCTATGACTTCAAGGCATCGCCGGTACTCTCCGGCGACTCCAAGCAACGGTTCTTGATGAAATTTATTTAACCAAACAGACAGATCTTCAAAAAGCCTATTTACCAGTGGTTCTGCTTGGGCATAAAGAAACTTACCCTCTGCAGCCATCTTAAATTCAATGAGCTTACGGATCTCATCCTGAGTCTTCAAACCAAACCCCTTGGCTTCAATTAGCCTGTTTTCATTGCAGGCATAGTAAAGTTCTCCTATGTTTTCAATTCCCAGTTCTTTCCAAATCACTACAATCTTTTTTGGACCGATTCCTTTGATTCCGAGCATCTCCACTATTCCCTCGGGCGTATTGGCGACAATGGCTTGCAAATCAGACATAGTTCCACTTTGCAGCAACTCCCATACTTTTCCTGAAATACTTTTGCCTAGACCATCAATTTTACCTATTTCTTCAATGGACTTGCCCTTAAGTGCAAAAGGGAGCTTGTCCACCTTGAAAGCAGCATTCGCTACAGATTTAATCTTAAATGGATTCTCATTATGAAGCTCCATTAACTGTGATAACAAACGAAGCGTACGCGCGATGGCCTTATTTTCCATAGGGCACTAAATTAAGAATTATTTTGCCTCTGGTGTAGACTGATCAAAGTTCAACTTGTCTTTTCTAAAGTGATCTGCACAGAAATCGTTGTGATGTTTGGGTTTAAATATAACATATAAACCTAATCCGATCAACACCATAGGCATTGCAAACTGACCGAAGGTAAAAGGCACAATGCTTTTTAAAGTCAGCATTGAACCAATAATCACCATCACAATCCATCCGCCTGGCTTAAAGTTTCTGTTGTAGCCGATCAACAGACCCATGATCAATAGAAAAGATTTCCAGCTTAGTATCCAAAAAGGAACCAGCAGGCCAAGATTTTTAGCTATAAATATTCCTCCAATGATGATAAATAAAATACCAATGTTGAAGTTGCGGTTGTTTTTTCTGTTTAGAGTTTCCATGACTTTTTTTCTTCAAAACTATCATAAAAATAGTCCCGTATAAATAATCAATAGGCATCAGGCAGTTATAACTCGGTAAATGCAGAAGATTTGTCGGTGAAAGCATCTAAATTTATTTCGCCGATATCACTTTCTGAAATTCGAAGAAATATTGGACTGCTTTTACTAACCTACTACCATACCAGGAGAACATTTCTCCATCAACTAGTATGACCTTCGCATCAGGCAGCAACCTTTGAATTTCCTGAACATGCTTATCGCGGAAAGGATAAGGTTCAGAAGACAGAAATACCAGATCAGGCTTTAATAACAGCAGTTCTGACAATTCCAATTCCGGATAACGATCTGTTTTAATCACATTACGCATTCCATTTAGCGCGAAAATATCATTGATAAACGTATTCATACCAACAGCCATGTAAGGATCTTTCCAAATGAGGTAAGCTACTTTTTTATCAATGCCTCGCTCTAGTGCTAAAGTTTGCAGGTCTGAAAAACCAGCGCCTATGAGGTGTATTAGATAAGATGCTTCAGGTTGTCTATCTACCAGCTCCCCTATTTGCAAAATAGTCTGCTTCGCATCCTCTAAAGTATAAATATCGCTCATCCATACAGGAAAAAGCGCTGATAGTTCTTGAATATCGTCAGCAGAATTTTCTTCTTTGTTCCCTATGATCAAGTCGGGCTTAAGCTCCTTGATAAGTTCGATGTTAAGCTTTTTTGTGCCTCCCACTTTCGCACAGCGGGCGAATTTATCTATTGGATGAATACAAAACTTAGTCAGCCCGATTACCTCTGAATCCAGCCCTAAATCAAACAGAAGCTCCGTCTGGGAGGGAACTAGCGACACAATCCGTTTAGGTGGATAATTGAAGGTAACCTCCACTGAAAGCTGATCGGTAAAAGTTCGGCGCATTC
>JACMPF010000167.1 GCA_014377665.1 Pedobacter sp.
AAGGTATTTCACCGGTGGCGGGAGTGTATTGGATAGGTCTACCGTGGCAGTCGAAAATGAATTCCGGAATAATTAGCGGGGTCGGTTCCGATGCCAAATTTATTGTAAAACGCATTGAACATATTAAAACTAAGAATAAGAAGATACTAAATATGGAAGAAATTAGGTCCAAGTTGGTCGGCGGTGATGCAATTTTGCTTGACGTTCGTACGCAAGCAGAATGGAATGAGGAGCATGCCATGGGTGCGGTGCATATCCCTGTAGATAATGTAGCTTCTGATTACAAAACGAAACTTGATCCCCAACTCCCGGTATATATTTATTGTGGTACGGGTAAAAGGGCCAGCGTCGCTAAAAGTTTTCTAGAAACCAGCGGATTCAACGCTATAAATATTGGCGGACTTAAGGACTGGAAAAATGCTGGCGGTGAAACAGTTATAGATAAACGCTAAGTACAGAACGCCTAAAAAGCCTTGTATTGACCATACTCGTCTGCTTAATTGCAGCTGCTCAATCTAATGCCGTAACTGATTAAAAGAAAATTTAGTTTTCAGCAACTTCAGTGTTTCGGGAATTAATTGTGAACGGCGCTATTGTGATTATTCGTCTTTTAGTAAGATAGGTATCGTTCTAGTAAATTTTTAGTTTAGCAAGTCGCGCAATTGCTAGTAATGATACAAATGAACATGTAGCGCCTGCAAAGATTAGACCATTTCGAAGACCAGATTTATCTACTAGCAACCCTATAATGGGGCCAATAACCACATAAATTAATCTTTGAGAAATTCCAACAACGCTGTTCAGTGTTGCCCGGTATTGTTTCGAAACAAACGAATTTATTTTTTCTACTATAGGTGGACCTTGAAGAGATTCAATAACATCATGTCCCAGTACAATCCAAATTAGCCAAATTTGCTGTGTGGCCATTCCAAAAAAGACTGTAACATTAGTCATTGAATACGCGATTAGTGATTTTCGTGTACCAGTATTTTGATGAAACTTATGTGATATCCAGGCCTTCCAAATACTTCGTATAGCGAGTAGAACACTAAATAGAATGAGTGGAATACCCAGGCTTGCGTAGTAAGGTGCCGTTAGCCAAAATGCTAAGTAAGGCCCGCTTCCAAGGCTCACTGTTAGGATTAGTAGCCACCTAATTTTTGGTTGCTTTATAAAATTAATTAACGCACGCCAGGCGGACAAATCTGCGTTTTCTGTATTGTCGGTTTTTATCATTACCTCCTTTAATCGCCAGGCTAGTATCGCAGCCACAAAGAATAAGAGTCCATCTGCGGTTAACGTAGCACCAAGGCCAACGTGAGTTACTAATAATATTGCAATGGGTACACTGATGGCGGTACTCGCAAATGCAAGTGCGTTTATGCGTTGGCTAATCTTGACAAAGCTGTTTGATTGTTTAGTCTTTGCAAGGGATTCAATAAGGAGTGCCTGGTCAGCACCATTAATAAGGCCCTCCCCTATGGCTAGCCCGACCTCACACAGTGCAAACTGCCAGAAATGATCGCTAAAACCATATGCTGTCATGGCAATAGCTGCAACCGGTGCGCCAATTTTGATAGACAAAGCTTTTCCAAAACGATCAGCTAAATAGCCGCTGGGCACATTCCACAGCAAAAAAACTACCGAAAATATTGATTGCAATAAGAATATTTGTGCTTGTCCAAGACCGCTGTTTAAAAAAAACGGTACTACAAAAGCAGTACTTATCGGTAAGTCTTTAAAAGGGGCAATCCAAATCAGCCAGCGTATATTGTTTTTATAATCGTTCATTACATCATTTATTCCAATAAGTTTTAGTATAACTTGCTATAAATTATTGTAAATGTTCGTAATACAATCTGAAGTTAGTTGAATAATTAGTTAGGAGATGTTATGATATTAGTAAATTAAGTACTTTTAGCAGTGACTAAAAATATTCATGACACCCAACGCTATCTTAAAAGACCATCTTGCAACGTATGGCTTTTTGTATGGTCCAGAAACGCATCCGTATGGAGTTTCAGGGTTAATGTCATATGGTTCCACGGGTAAAGCTTTAAAAAACAACTTGGAGACGGAATTTAGGGACATTTTTTGTCGTGAAGATTTTGCAGAGATTGAAACACCTGTCATGATGCCTGCCGAGGCGTGGGAGGCTAGTGGACATCTGCCTCAGTTTAAAGATGAAATGTTTTCAACATTCACTCATCATGAAAGATCTCTATATGCGCGGCCTGAGATTGCAACAACAATATATCCTTTATTTGGTCAGTTGCTTCGTACTAATCGTGGCAAAATGCCACTGCGCATTTATCAAACGGGTTTATCTATGCCGAACGATAAACAAACTGAATGGCAAACTCGAACCCGTCAATATACTGCGCATGAAGGCCATTTGTTTTTAGAAACTGGGACATTTGACGAAGCAGAACGTATTGCGTATTTGGCACAACTTGCATTTGAACTTATGAATAGTGCCGGCATCTCAGAAGAAAAAATTACTCTTAAACAAAAAACAGATGATGATATTCCGTTCTACGCTAAAAGTGCTTGTGGTTTATATTACACTTCTGGCGATAATACTGATTTGGAATTGCTTGGAATTCAATATCGCTCGTCGCGCGATTTTTCTGCTCACAGTAAACAAACTGGCGCTAATTTAAAAGTGAACGGTGCGCATCCTGAAGTGTTTGAAATATCATTCTCCACCGATAGACCGTTGTTAGTGCTGCTTGAAGGAGCGCTAAAGACAGTGCGCGATCGTGTTGTTATGCAGCTACCCGATCATCTCGCTCCATATCCGTTACAGATTTTTAGTCACGAGAAGCGGCAGAATCAAATTAACAAAGCGAGTGACCTCAAAAAGATGCTTGCGAAAAAAGGTGTTCACGCACCTGTAGATGAAAATGGTTCGATTGGTTCACGTTATAAGATTGCGGATGCCGTAGGAACGCCTTTTGTAATTACTGTTGATGATAATGGAATTCGAGATGATACAGTTACGATCCGTCAGCGAGATACTCGTGTACAACGTCGTGTACACACCTGCGATTTAGTCGATTCACTTCCAAATAACCTATCTCGTAAGGGAGTAGCTGAGTACCTTAATACTTTATTTAAGAAGGCATTGCATATTGAAACTGGGATAAATAGCCGATAATGAAATCACTAGAAACATTGTTTGTAATCTCACAAGATAAGTCTTATAACACTACTGACACGGCAGCAAAGCTGGAAGGTTTACAGGCAAAAAAAATTGAGGAACATTATGATCCCGAATTTGTGCAAGAGCACATCGACCAACTAAAAGAGCAAGGGTCAGATGATTTTTCTTTTGACTGGTACCCACATAATGTCCCCGGGAATTGGATGAGCAGTAATATCACTACTCCAAACACTGTAGTAACCGAGCCAATTACAGTACAGAAAACCGCAGAGTTATTAGATGCAGGTACGGTGGGCGCACTCGTGGTTGCTACCTACCTGAGTGGCTATTCAGAATTTCGAGATATTGTATCTTACGTTCGTAAGGCACACCCAAAAACAAAGATTATTGGGGCATCAGTTGGTGCATTGTTAGCAGAAACTGAAGGCCTTACAGATGCTATCGTCACGGGTGATCAAGTACATGATCTCCGCAAGGCTTTGGGAGAAAAAGTTGACACCCCTTTACAATCAGTTATAGTCCGAGCCGAAACAACAGCACGATTTAATGGTGCAGAAAAACAACGTGATTATGGATTGTTGATAAGCAGTCTTGGTTGTATGTACGGTTGTGACTTCTGTCCTTCAACTGCCCAGTTTGGAAATAAATACGAAGCCCCGTTCACAGCACTGCAAATCAAACAATCAATTATTGCCGCACACGATGAAATCTCTCCAGAAAGCGATAGATTCACGATTAGCGTAGCTGAGCCACAGGGTCTTGGAAACAAAGTACTATGGAAAGAAGTGTTGAAAATTTGTAAGGACCTACCGTTTACCTGTGATTTAATTACGACAACTTCGTCCAAAGTTATTCAAGGATTTAGTCTTGAAGAGCTTACTGAAGGCGCATTGCGGCTCACCACTGTAAATATTGGCGTTGAATCTTTACTAAGAGGCTATAGGAAAAACAAGAATGTTGATTTGAAGGAGTTGAACAGCCGACTACAAGGAGCAGGTATTAGTGTAGTGTCGACTTTTATTGTTGGGTTTGATTGGCATGATAAAGGTTCTGTAAGAGAAGAAGTAAAATTACTCAAAGATTTAAACTCAGATGGATATATTGTAGCTAACTTAGAAATGCAACCTGGAACACCCATCTTTAACCACTATCTCAAAAATGGTAGAATAGCAACAACTTTACCTGCTGAGCTATTAAATTTTTATGGGTTTCAAGCGTTTAAACATCCAAACTTTGCGATGGGGTTTAACGATATGTTACCTCTACTAAGTGATATTGAGGCAGAGTTATCAGATGGGACGCAAATATTTGGTGCAAACCTCCGAACTTACCTTAATCGCAAAAATAATAGAGAAGCTTCAAGTCGTCAGAGCATAGTTGATAAAATTAGAACATTTCAACAGACACTAGACCCTTTACTTTCTGAACATGATGCAAAAACACAGACTGATAAATACTCAGCTGCACTATATTTTAAAGATATCTTTCAGCAAATAGATCTATTTCATCCATTTATATTGTCAACTAACTAATTTTCTATGAATACAATGCCATTAATTAATAAAGTTGACTTGTCGCAGTATGAAGATTCACGCTCAATAATTCTCATTACTAGCAAATCGGCTGAAAAAATTGCCAAATCATGTTTGAAGAATCTGGAACTAGTTTCTATTGTAATTGTGCTAACTTCAGACAAGAAGGCAGCCGAGGCTTTAGCTGACGTGAAGCACTCTGGAGAAGTTGTTTATGCAGTTGGCGGTGGAAAGGTAATGGATGTTGGTAGGTTTCTTGCGCACCGTTGGGGACTAGAATGTATCTGTATCCCAACAATGATATCTTCTGATGCTTTTCTTGTTAATTGCACTGGCCTAAGAAATGATGGCTGCGTAGAGTACATCCCTTCTCAATATGCGCAAGAAGTATTTATTGACTGGCGTCTTATTGCCAAAACACCATGGAGATATCAAGTGAGTGGTTGTGGTGATATATTATCCATCTACACTGCGATATATGACTGGCACGAAGTGTCCGGTCATATTGACCAACTTGACGATGAAAAATATAACAGTGAGGTTGCCGTTCTAGCAAATTCAATTTTAGGTACACTATTAAGTGCAGCTGATGAACTTAAAAATGAATCTGAAGAAGGCCTAAGTACAATATTAAGTTGTCTATCTATGGAAGTGGCATTATGTAACATTTATGGAAACAGTCGTCCTGAAGAAGGCGGGGAGCATTTCTTCGCTTACTGCATTGAGACGAAAATGAATCATTTTCTGCATGGAGAAATGGTTGCTTTTGGTGTGTTACTCACGGCATTTATTCAGGGCCAAAAGTTTAATGAGATTCAGATGTTTATGGATGACGTCAGGCTAAACTATAAGCCAGTTGGTTTATCTAAAAAATTAGTGGTAGAAACACTTATAGAGTTGCCCGCTTATGTAAGGACCCACAAGCTAAGGAGAAGCATTTATAACGATTTTTCATACGAAGCATATTCACAGCAAATTGAAGATTTCTTAACTGAAATAGGAGTAATGTAAAATGACTGAAATTAAGACAAAGATGAACCAGGACTTACTTCATGGTCTAGCCCGTGAGGAGACTAATAAGGCGGTGCTTCTTTATTCAGGCGGAGTAGATAGTACTGCAGCCGGTATGATGCTGTGCGATGCAGGCTATGAAGTTCACCCGTTACTTATTGACTACGGCCAATCATCTGTTACTGTTGAACGTTTTTTGGGTACGACAGTTACTAAAGGCATTGGTTTTGAACCAACGAGAGTTATAAAAACTGACCTGATGAAAGACCTTACAAAAAGTAAATTATTAGGTGAAAGTGCACTAGATGACGAAGATGCATGGGTACCGGGGCGCAATACATTGTTTATGGTAATTGCCGGTATATATGCCCAACAAATTAATGCTGATGGCATATCAATTGGGTATATGCTAGATGATAATTTTGTTTTCGGCGATAATGACTTTTTCCACCATAAGGGTATCGAGACAGTGTTATCTAAAAGTTTTTCAAGGCCGATGGAAGTATTTATGCCAACACGTTCAAAAAATAAAATAGATCTTTTAAGATTTTTACGTAGTAGGGGCGTCTTAGAAAGTACTGTATCGTGTTGGAATGCGTCGCTTGAATCAGAACAAATTGTGACGTGTGACGCATGTGCTAATTGCATTGAACGCTCTAGATCTACAGCGGAGTTAGATAAAAAATGAAAATATTAGTTCTTGTGGCTCATCCGGATGACGAAGCAATTTTATGTGGCGCTACTATCAACAAGCTAGTGCGTAAAGGACATGATGTTCATGTCACATTTTTCACTAGAAATGACGAAGCATATTTTGGTCATGAGAGCCAACAAGATCGTCAAAAAAGAGCAGTTTTAGAATCTAGGAAAAGTAGTAAAATGCTCGGTTTCAGCATGACTAATCTTAAGTTTCTTGATATGCATCTTGTAGACAATAAAGCGTTGTTAATGAAGGCAATTATCAAAGTGATACGACTCGTACAGCCCACAGTAATCATTACTGAACATTCGGAAGATAAACACATAGACCATAGAACACTTGGCGATTTAGTACCTGAAGCGAATTTTCAAAGTGGGCATAATTTATGTGGAGGTACACTTAAATGGAGCGCTCCACTTATTTTGCACGGTGAAATTAATCTTGAAATGACGATGCCTTTTGCTTTTGAAGCAATCTCGAATGTCTCTGCTATAGATATCATTCAAAAAGAAGCCGCTTTTCATTGCTACGCAACAGTCGATAAAGAGCATAGTATTGATGCCGCATGGCTTAATAAAAAACTAAAATATGTAGCTCAAATTCGTGGTCAATCTGCGGGTTATATGTTTGGTGAAGCGTTCACGATAAGTAGCTATACTCCTATAGCTCCAAGCGCACTCCGAGCATGCGCAGAGGTTTTAGAGATATGAGTACTTCTTACGAACCCCTTATTCGACTTTACAAATTAGAATCTACTCGTACAAGTGCAGTCTACGCCAGTGGTCTTTGGATTGATGGAAATGCAATGTCACGCTTAGAAAAAGATTTATCCGAATATCTTGGCGTTAAACACGTTATACTCACGAATAGTGGAACGTCTGCGCTGCTCGCAGCGTACTGGGTGTTAAAAAGTAGGTTTGCAACAGTAAATGTAGACCCTTATACCTTTCCTGCTACGTATCAACCTGCTCGCTTGTTAAATTACGATGTTAAGTTTATTCGCAATATACTCAATGAACCGATAAAAATTATGTCAGAAGGGTTGAATGTAATAACGCATCTTTTTGGTCAGCCCAATCGTTTGTTGGACACTAAAGCACAGAACTTTATTGAGGATGCATGCCAGTCGTTTGGTGCAGAATTTGAAGGCAAAAAGGTAGGAACATTCGGATTAATGGGATGTTTCAGTTTTTACCCTACGAAATCTTTGCACACATGTGGTCATGGTGGTGCGCTAGTAACTAATGATGCTGAACTTTACCATAAGGCAAAAGGATTCACAGAGTCAGGTCGAGTAAATGGCGTAATGACAGATACCATTGCTCTTAATCTGCGGATGGATGAGATTAAAGCAGAGTTTTTGGTAGAAGAACTTAAATCTTATGACGAAAATATGGGTAATCAGCGGAGAATTGCACAGCAGTTCATTAATGTTATTCCCAAACCACAACCCTTTTTGTCTGAAAGAAACGGCGACAGACACGTCTATTCTGTTTTCAATTTAATGGTTGACGACCGAAACAAATTTAGAGCATTCTTTGACGCAAAAGGAATTGAAACTGCTATTTACTATGACACAAATATGTTGCCTTTAGCCCAACGAGCTAATTATAATGATATAACTGATCATATAGTTAGTATTCCTTGTCGTTATAGTCTGACTTCAAAAGAAGTAGACCGTCTGCTTACTGCTCTGCAGGAATGGTACAAATGAAACACGTTTTAAAAGTAGGAGACGCTGTGTATGCTCAAAGCATTCAACAATTTGCGCAATCTTATACAACTGGATTTCCCCAAAGAGAACAGTTTTTAATGCGGTATACGAGTAATATGGAGTTTACATTCTACCGTCATGATTTGATTAACAATCTAGAAGATGTCATTAAAGAGCGTGAAAAACTTAAGGCGTATCTCAGCACGACAAAGTTTGATTATGTGATGGTTGATAATCCGCTAAGTGGATTAGTGCTGGACGAATCTATGAAACTTCCCATCGTTTTTGACTGTATTGATTGGTATGAAGAAATGTATTTAAAAGAGTTCGGTATCGATGCCCGTTATTACTTGTTACGGTATGGTTTACTTGAGATGATTCGTCGCGCAGATAAGGTAATCGCCCAATCACCAGTCATTTTACAGTCACTCCATGATTGGGGACTTACTGATTCTAAAAAAACTAAGATCATTCCTAACGGTTATGATAGCGAATTCTTTTTTCCTTTCTCAGCAAGTAAAATAGCAAAGATTAAAACAAATTTTGAAAAAGAATATCAGGTAAATCTCGGAAAGAAGAATATCATTGTGTATACGGGTAAACTCGGCCGCTGGTACGATGACCTTAAACTTATAGCTGAGGCAATAACTGATAATGATCTATTTATCGTAGTAGGCGATGGGCCTATACGTAGTGAACTTCCAGATTCCCCAAATATTGTTAAAGTCGGTGCGGTAGATATCAAAGAAGTATCGACGTTTACGAATATAGCAGATGTGTTGGTTTTCCCCGTAAGCGTTGATTGCAGTCCAATTGCAATCAGTGAGTACTTAGCTGTAGGTAAACCAATCGTTATGGGTAAAGGCAGAATGGAATGGCTGCTAACTAATGATAAGTCAGGCTACATGGTAGATAACAATATATATGCGTGGAAAAAGGCGCTAGCAAATGCTAAAGAACATTCGCACAAAATGGGTACTTATAATCTCAACTTAAGTAAAAACTTGTCGTGGGAACTGCTTTCAAAAGAGTTCTCGCGTTTTATTCATGAAAGCTAAACTATGAATATTGCAATTATTGGTTATGGAAAGATGGGAAAATTCTACGATTCGCTTTTAAAAGCAGATTATATCGTGGATACACTTCCAATCAAAGGTAGAATGTCATTTGCCAACGTCGATGAATTAATTGCGTATGCTCAGCCTTTACAACTTGTTATAGTTTGTACTCCCATCCATACTCATTATGAAGTCGTTCGTAAGCTATTAACTGCTGGTTATAATGTGCTGTGCGAAAAACCTATCTCAGTCTCGTCAAGAGATGCGAATGACCTTGAGACGCTTGCACATAAAAATAATTTGCTACTATATCAATCAACACTTGAACGCTACAATCCTATCATTAAATTTATGAAAAAGAATATTGCTACGGAAGAAATTGATTGGATCGAAAGCTTTCGTTTTGGAAATATGCCACAATCAATCCAAAGTATAAATCCCCTGTTTGATCTTGGAGTGCATGATATTGATCTATGGTTTTATTTAACCGAGTGTAAAGTAAAATGGGAACTTCATGCCGGATACGGTAAGCCTCAACGTTTGATTAAGGTTCATTTGTCTAACGGCAGTACTTTGTCGTTGGATCTACTTGAAAAGCAAATTATGTTACCAGACGGTACAATACTTGACTTGACGAGAGCGAGTGCTAATAATCCAATAATTGAAATGATATACGACATAATATACAAAGGTACGAATGCCAATGAAGCATGGAGTAATGAGATAAAACGTCTTGAAAATGCTGATGGAGAATTGATTGTGCTTTGTCCATAAATGAAAAAATTATTGAAGGATACATATATTGTAATATGAAAGTTAAAAAAGCAATTTATGTTATAGTATAACTAGTAATTATTGCTTGATTCTATACGATATATCGTAGGCAAGTTGAGTTAGCTTTACCTACTAATAACAATATTTTTTCTATACTATTACATGAAGGAGTGTATATGAGCACTAAAAGTGATACTGATCTTGAAATAGCGATTTCTCAAGTACTGCAGCAGGCAGGAGAGAACACAACTCGCGACGGCTTGCTAGAAACTCCTATGCGATTTAAGAAACAATTACAAGAATGTTTAATTGGTTATAATGATAATCCAGAAAAATACGTAAAGCTTTTTGATAGCAATGGCTATAAAGAGATAGTTGTCGTCTCTAAAATATCTTTTAGTAGTCTTTGTGAACATCACCTACTGCCCTTCTTTGGTTACATTGACATTGCTTATGTTCCCAAACATAACATATTGGGATTATCAAAATTTGCTCGTATTGTAGATGCATTCAGTAAGCGTCTCCAAGTTCAGGAGCGACTTACTAAAGAGCTTGCTGATTTCTTTCAAGAACAGCTCGACCCAGAATTAATCATCGTGCAGATAACAGCTACGCATACCTGTATGACTGTTAGAGGCGTCCAGCGCCCTCAAAGTCAAACAAATACTTTAACGGTAATTGGCAACGAAATTAAAAATCGTCGCCATATAGATTATTTTTTTAGTATGAACGGTGGAAATTAGTATGATTAGTATTTTGAAAGAATTTGAATGGGATATGGGGCATCGCGTTACAAATCATGACTCACTTTGTAAGAATCCGCATGGCCATCGATATAAAATGGTTGTTGAAGTGACTGGGCCAATAAATAAGCAACTCGGGTCGTCACAACAAGGAATGGTGCTTGATTTTGGGCTGCTAAAAAAGGTTATAATGACAAATATAGTAGATCCACTCGATCATTCATTTATGTATTGGAAAGATGATGATGTAATGAATAATTTCTCAAATAATAACAAAAGTTTGAAAATGAATAAAGTTTCTTTTGTTCCCACTGCCGAGTGCATAGCCCTTGATATCGCGAACCAAATTGAAGTTTTGCTTTCCAAGAAAATGTCTCAGGTGCAATTACTATCGCTACGTATTTTTGAGACACCTAAATCACAGGCATTATGGAGTAGAGATGACAAAGCCTGAAGTATATCAGCCTACCCCTGAAGAGCGTTTGCGCGCTAACGGCGTATCTGATGAACTGAAATTAAGTGGTGACGGAATCTTTGCCACACTTCAAGGTGAGGGCGTTTCTGCTGGACGCCCTTCTGTATTTTTGCGATTACAAAATTGTAATTTACATTGTGGTAAAGAGGGGATAGGTTGGCAGTGCGATGCTTGGTACACCTGGGATTCCTCAAGTCGCGAGTATTGGCAAGAGACTCGTTTAGCGAGTATTAGTTTGGTCGCTGATGAAATTAAAAATGCTTGGGACGAAAATTTCATCGAAGAAGCACTTACCCCTAACTTAGTTATAACAGGCGGTGAGCCTTTGCTTCAACAAAAAAAACTTGCACTTCTTTTACCACTTTTGACAGAGTGGACAACCGAGATAGAAACCAACGGGACAATCTTACCAAGTTATGATTTTCGCGATAGTCAGATAAATTGTTCTCCAAAACTTGCCTCAAGCGGAAACGCTCTGCACGCTCGTCAAAGAGTAAAAGTATTACAAGGAATTGCAACGTTCCCTAATTATTGGCTCAAGTTCGTTATAAAAGAAGAAACTGATATTGCCGAAATGAAGCAAGTCGTTCAGATTGCTAATGACGGTGATTATAGCCGGGTAATACTGATGGGCGAGGGCGTGGTGGCCTCAGAACTTAACGAAAGTCTTAAAAGACTTCACGACTTAGCTCAGAAACTAGGCTGTGCAGTGACTGCCAGAAATCATATATATTGGTACGGTGATAAAAGAGCAACCTGAATTCTTTTTGATTCTACGTATCTCCTTGCCATAGACTTACTAGGTTTAAACAATTGCTATACGTAGTTTGTGACATTCTTTCGTAGGAGTACCTAGTTTGTAAAACTTGGTGTGTTCTGGCTGATAGAACAGAATGGAATCTATTCCAGCATTCTTTGCAGCGCCAAGTTCTTTATCTGAGCCTCCTATCATGGCCACGGAATCCGCGGTTCCTTGCAGTAAAAATAGTGCTTTTAAGAGCGGTTCAGCATGAGGTATTTGCTGTGTTAAGTCCTCGTGTGCAATAACCATGCCGAAAAGAGGGTGCATTCCGTACTTCTTTAAAAGTCGATGAATATTAATTTTATTTGACGAAGTGATAAGGGCGGTTTATTTACCCTTACTTTTTAATTTACTTAAGGCTTCAAGTACTTCAGGGTATAGCTTTACATTAGGTAAGGCTGCTTTACCTATAATATCTGCCCCTTTCGTATAAACCGGCAGGGTCAGAATTGCCAAGTGCCTGAAAAAATCTTTAATTTTTCCAAACTATCCAGCAATTTGTTTAAAGGAGGGTAGAGACAAGCGTAAGTAACTCGGCTTTTTCGACAGTTATGGGGTCACATGTATTGACAAACCATTAGAAAAAGATAATAATAAAAATCTATGGAATTCGATAAACCCGAGCTGCAGCAAGAACATGGTTCCTACGCCATTGTTAGAACGTCCAACGAATCAGAAACCCGTTTTTTAGTTAGAGCGGCATTAGCTACTTCTGACAAAGATTTCTACGATCAAGTTCAAGCAACAACCAGTGCCGAAGATGGTACTGCCAGCGCCATGAGGGCGTTCGTAGAACTCGCTATGACCAACGTCGAACAGAATAGCCTCCTTAGAAACTTAGCATTTGGCGTATCAAAACGCCGAGCTGGTGAAATCAAGGCACAGATCTCACAGTAAAATCAGACCTTCAAGTTAAACAAACATCCGAGCAGCTTACTTACTGGTTAACCATTTTATGACACCGTGTTTTCGAGCAATTGCTGCCTCGGCTTTTAAGAGTTCATGACCACGGTTACCGGCAC
>JACMPF010000168.1 GCA_014377665.1 Pedobacter sp.
CAAATCTGTATGACAAACGCCGCAGGCGATAACTTTAACTAAAATCTCATTTTCGCCAGGTTCTCTAACCTTAACTTCTTCAATTTGCAATGGCTGTCCAAACTGATGGACAACCGCTGCTTTCATTATTTTAGGTATCATGATTTTTAGAATTAAAACCCAACTACCGCTTCTATTACATAACCATTGAATTTACCTCCGGCACGGTAATCTTGAGTAGGAAAATCTTGATATTTCTGCACTACGTATTCTCCTTTTAGTAACACGTTTTTGGTTAGGAACCAGCCTGCTGCTGCTGCAACGCGATTAATCTTAACGTCATCTGCATATGTAATCACAGCTGTATTTGCCAATCGTGCTTTCACCGTATTGTATTTAGCACCAATAAACAAGTTTTCATTTTTCCCGAAGCGATAAACTGCATCTGCTGCAAACTGATTCATCTTCCGGGTATCTATTTCTTTGGATGTTCTTCCTGAAGCTGTTTCAAAAGTCCCGAACAATTCCAGTCCTTTTACTTTTAAGAACCCGTTAAGCATAACCGTATTAACTTTTTTGCTAAAACCTGGATTGAAACGACCAGAGAAAGCTAATGGTGTTCCGGCACCGCTTGTACTACTTGGGTTAGCAGAATTGAGCTCCATTACATACTGATAGTTAGATCCAGAACGGTCTCCCCCAAATATTGTATTGCCCCCAGAGCTTTGATTGCCGTAATATGAAGCACTTACTCTAAGGCGTACATCATCCATAACTTGTTTATCAAAACCACCCTTTAATAATATAGAGGGCGCTTTTTTGTAGTCGCCATCAGGGTTTGATGCAGCATACAGGGAATCGACATTACCTTTTATCATGCCATTTGTTGCTCCTAGCAATCCAAAGAAACCATTTTTTCTTAGCATAACTTGTCCGCCAATTTCTGTTGCAAACTCATCAACGATGTTACCTTCCATGAATGGATTGTAGATGGTACTACCACCGTCACTTCTGCGGAAATGCTCGTCTCCATAATCTACCTCAAAGTGTCCGATTTTTATTGTTGCGATCTCCATGATGTCATCCCAGATCTTGCCATTGAAAGGAAGTTTATCGAACTGAATGTACCCACCTTTAACCCAAGTTTCGTTGTGGTGTTTGGTAGAAAGATAGCTGGTAATATTTAACCTGATCCCATCTGCCAATTGAACATCCATATATAAGTTGGCCTGTGCTGTTTGAAATCCAGGGGTAATTATTTTCAGCCTATTCCCTGGTACAGCAGGATTAAATGAGCCGATGTTGTTATTTAAAGCACCTGGATTTTTATGCTTTAAGTTTTGAAACTGTTGTGTAAACCCGGCACCAAACTTAAGTTTTAAGCCATCGAAAGTTGTAGAAGAGTCTTTTGGATCTTCGAATACATTGATCCCTGTTTTGTCATAAGGTCTTAAATTGTCGATCTTTTGGAACTGAGCAAAAGAAGTAAAGGGTACGATACTAAAGGCAATGACTGCCAATGTTGAGAATTTCATGATTTGAATATAATTGGGTTGTTAATTTTTAAAAGTTAGGTTGTAGTTAATACTAAGCTCATCTCCTACTTTCATTGCACCAAGCATAAAACTTGGAGGTTGAATACTATAGTCGGTTAGCTTGACTCTTTGTGTTCCTGTACAGGTGATGCTTTGATCAGGATTAACCGTGCTATTTACCTGCATGGTTATCATTTTAGATACACCGGCAATGCTAAGTGTTCCTGTTGCTTTTACACTGAACTTACCTCTTGATATTGGAGTAATTACAGCATAACTTAACTTAAAACTAATTTTCGGGTGCTCATCTGCTTTGATTACTTTGTAAGTACGTGTGTCCATAGAACTGTGTTCGCTTTTAAGACTTTTTGCATTGACACTGAAGCTTAAGGAAGACAAAGTCTTCGGCACATTTTCATTTCCTGCAAGTGGACCAAAATCGGCCTCACACGTCGGGTTATTCGCGGTCATTGCCCAGTCGTGAACATTGGATTTACCAGAAACCCGAATCAGGTTTTCTTTAGCAGCGTTTAGCTTGTAGTTTGACTGTGCTTTAAGGTCTTGGCCGGAAGCCAATCCCATAAAAATCAAGAGCGCCATGTATTTAAATGGAGACCTTAATATGGTGAAGTGTAGTATTGTTTTCATAATAATATAATTAATTTGTTTAATCAAAAGTAGATCAAAGTTGATGGTCAGAACAGCATAATAAACATCTCAAAAGGTGATTCTCGTCACATTAACTTCCATTAACCTAACAATTTTAATTAATTATAAGTTATGAAGACGCTAATGCCTAAGGATTGAACTTTGCGAACAAGATTCCGGCAATGACCGACTGTGCAAAGCCGTATAAAAACCAGCTCATTACCATGAATGCTGTCACATCCATAGCGCTAAAAGTGATCCACATAACGGGAAGCAGGGATACCATGGCATAGACAAATCCAAACTCCAATCCCCTCCATAGAATTGATCC
>JACMPF010000169.1 GCA_014377665.1 Pedobacter sp.
GGGTCTATACCTGCACCAGTTCTGCCCGATAGTCTTTTCCTATACAAGGATTGAGGGTTTTCTAGATTTCGGTTTCGGCCAATAAATTCGGAACGATCGGCAGTATAACTGAAATCTACACCTCCATCAACTTTGAAAAAAGCAACACGATCAGCAAAAGCGGAATTATACCTATTTCTTAATAGGATTGCCCCCGTGTTAGGATCCTGCTCGGATACCACATGCATATTGGTTTTAGAACGTACATCACCAAGAACAATTTCAACAAAACCAGTGGCAGATAACTTACGTTCGCGGCCAGAATGGTTCCTTATTTTCAGTACAATAAGTTTTACTGGCGAAGTCTTATCTACAAAAACGCACATTTCGCTAGAAATACCCTGTTCTGCATGCTCAAAAGTGCTATAACCAAAGCCGTGAGTAATAATATACGGTGCTGAGATCCCTTTTTTTGGAAATGGGGATGGCGACCAGAAATGTCCCGTTTCTTCATCACGTAAATAACACGCTTCACCTCCAATATCACTTACCGGATCGTTGCTCCATGGCGTAATCCGATATTCATGGGCATTTATAGCCCAGGTATAGGCAGAACCACTTTCAGAGATTACCGTTCCAAATTTGGGATTTGCAATAACATTAACCCAGGGTGCGGGGGTAGTTTCTTTTTTGGTTATTATCAGCTTATATTCCTTGCCATCAGTTGTAAAACCTCCTGTTCCGTTAAAAAACAACAGATCATCTGGCAAGGTAACCGTAGGTTCAATTTTATTTCCAATAATTGATTTTGATTCCAGCAATTGCGGTAACACCCGCTCAATATTATGTCGGTTTACCTGTTCGGATAAAGTGCCCTTGTTATCATGAATTATCACCCGGGCTACACTTTCAAAAAGTATCCGGTCTTCTGATGATAATTGATCCACAGATTTAACATAAATATTACCGGGTGTGTTGTGGATCATACTACTGTTAACTTCTGCGGTTATCAGTCCGAGTATTTGCTCTTGTAATTCCTGACGGTACGAACCGTGATCTTCATTCCATATCACAAGATCGACGGCAAGCCCTTTTAACCGCCAGTAAGCATGAGCTTGAACCATTTGTTTTACGAGGTCCATACTTTCCGGATCGTAAATATGAAGCAATACAATTGGCAAATCGCCCGAAATCGAATGGCTCCACAGCCATGCTTGTCCTCTGAAGTTATTCTGTATTAATGCAGCATCAGCACGTAAGTTAGGGTTGGCATAAATGACCGATCCTGCTAAACGGCCGTACAACTGGGCATCGGATTCTGTTGCGTTGATTTGACGTAACATAACCTGACTATGTGTCCAGGATAGCTCAACCGCACGACTTTTATAGTGTTGATCCTGGTATTTATGCATCAGCGCGATACATGACTCCCGGGTTTCGGTTATCCCAAAAATCAGGTCGATGGTTGCGACTTGGTTAGGTTTCAAAGTAATGCGATAACGCACAGACAGGATAGGATCCAATACTGAACCCTGATTACCAGAAAGCGAATCAATTTGCATGGCCTGAGGGTTAGCCAGAGATCTGCCCCTGCCAATAAACTGCATCCGGTCCGTTTCGTAAGACACCTCTTCAAAAACAGCCCCACGAACTTCCATCAGGTGAAACATCCAGGGCGGAATTTCTTCTTCAGAGCGCGGCCGTCTGGTACACAATAAGGCCTTATGTTCAGGTATAATTTCGGTTTGAACAAAAAGGTTACTAAAAGCCGGGTGAGCTTCATCAGAAGCCTGGCTTGCCATAACAATTTCGGCATAACTTGTAACCTCCAGAACCCGTACAGAATTAGTTCTGTTAGTTATTCTTACCCTTCTCATTTCGGCATCATCTTCAGGAGAAATTACTATTTCTGTCTTAGTTTCGATTCCGTAATCTTGCCGACGGATTTCAACATGCCCCATCGAAAATATCGTTTCGTAACTTGTAGCAGGATGCAAAGTTGGGTGATGGGTATTTGACCAGAACGTGCCGGTGTTTATATCCTTAATGTAACAAAATATACCCCGATCGTCCTTTGTTGTATCTTCCCGCCAGCGTGTAACTGCTATATTATTCCAGCGACTATATCCACCTCCAGAATTGGTAATCATTACCTGATAGCGGCCATTGCTCAAAAGCTGAATTTCTGGTATTACCGTGTGAGGAGTTGTAATTATTCTAACCGGCACATCTGTTTCTGAGGTATGGGTTTCGATCAGGTCCGCAGTATGAGCATAGAATAGAGTAGTTCTTGGAATCCGTTCCTGAAGTAGCAATAAAGTGGCCTGAAAACGAAGTTCTAATAGGAACCTGTTTTGCATAGGTTTATTAAGTAACACATACGCTAACGACAGTAGCCCCATACCTTGGTGGTGAGCCATGTAGGATTGTACAATACTACTGGTTTTGCCCCGGGGCAAGCGGCTGGTGGTGTAATCTATCGCTTCAAAAAATCCAAACTCCCCTTCAAATCCAGCTTTTGATAATACTTGCAGATTTGTACATGCCTTTACCGGAAATACCATTAACGCCATCATGGAAGCATAGGGTGCTATTACAAGATCTTCTTCTAATCCACGCTTTAAACCCAGCCCTGGAACACCAAATGCACGATACTGATAATTTAGATTAGCATCTACCATATTATACCCCGATTCTGAAATACCCCAAGGCACCCCGCGCTGTGTTCCATATTCTATCTGGCGCTTCACGGTAGCCTTACTCGTTTGATGAAGTAATGTATTTTCATAGCTGGGCATTATCAGCTGCGGCATCAGGTATTCGAACATTGAACCGCTCCACGACAATAGTATGGGATCTCCGCCCGAATTGGTTAATAAACGACCTAAAGCAAACCAACTTTCCTGAGGCAATTTGCCTTGGGCTATGGCAACAAAAATGCCCTGCCTGGCTTCAGAGGCGAGTAAATCATAAAAGCTATCATCCTTTCGTTGGTCATCAACATTAAATCCTATCCTTAAAAGACTGGTTGATTTTTCATATAGGAAATCATACTCCAGATCAGTTAATTGTTCACATTGCTCTGCCAGATCTTCCAAAAGCATAATTCGTTCGCTTGCCAAATTGCTTCCAACAGTGATAGATTGCCCCATCTTGGTTAGCCATTCTCTTTCTAGCTCAGTATAATCATCTTGTTCGTATTGATCAATAATCGGGGAGAACCGATTGGGCATACTCTGGATAAAAAGTAGTGAGGGGATTCGATCCGCAAGGATAAGCGGCTGGAAACGATCCGGTACGGGCAATAATTCTATCCAAGGCACAAATTTAATCAGATCTTCCCGGATACGTTCTATTTGTGATTTTAACCTGCTTTCCCAATTATATATATCGGTTTCCATGATTTCATCATGAGAAGAAAACTCATAAGTAAGAGAAATCAATTCATCTAAACCTTTCTTTATTTTGCTTAAAGAAGTGGTGTCTCCATCTTCCAGATCCGACAATAGTGCCCGTATTTTATTGATTACAATACTATCATCATTTTTCGAAAAATCTTCGATAATGCTAATCGTTGTTTTTATTCCACGGAAGATATTCTGGCCAAATATTGGTTCATTATTGAGAGATAAAAGACCCTGGCGCAGGGTAAGTAAATGCCCTGCCAAGTTACCGCTGTCTACTGTAGAAACATATCTGGGCTGCATTGGCATTAGTGAGAGCGTATCATACCAATTATAAAAATGCCCTTTATAACGTTCTAACTTTAGCATGGATTGTAATGTATTGTTACTCCTGTCTATAAGTTCGGCACCTCCTATGTACCCAAAATCATAAGCACTAAGATTGGCAAGCAGAGCCAGCCCCATGTTTGTGGGCGATGTTCTGTGTGCAATAATAGAAACTGGTTGCTCCTGAAAATTATCTGGAGGCATCCAGTTTTCTTCGGCAGAAACAAACTGTTCAAAGAAAGCCCAGGTTTTACGGGCAGTTTTGTGCAGGAACAACAGCTCTTCCCCAAGAAATTCAGGGTTTTCATCCTTTTTAGGAGAATTCAGCCTCCAGGTAATTGCCGGCGCAAATAGCCATAGTACTAAGATGGGCGAAGCAACTAAGAGACCTCCAGGTTTGAGGTAAAAAAGGGATACGATGCAAACCAGAGCCAGCATCGGAGTCATCCACATAGCTTTATAAGTGTACCAAAAATTGTTGCTTGAATACCCCGATGCGGATGCAGAAGTTGTCCATTGTAATAATTTTTTTCCGGTAACTATCATACGCCAATTAGTACGTATAACTGCATCAGTATATTTATAGGCTTCATACGGCAGAACTGCCAATCCGAAAACAAATCGGATCAATGCATCCCTTAACAAAGTAAATACTTCGAGCAGATGAACCTGGAGCGTTATCTCCTGAGGCTTATTAAGCAATTGCCATCCTGTTGCGGCCATTACAGGTAATAAAACGATTAAAGTAACTGTTAGGGTCCAAAACCATGGGAAAGGCAATATCGACCAACCCAATAATAAAATCAATATAAGCGAGAGAGGCAGAACGCTACGGCGAAGGTTATCCAGAATTTTCCAGCGAGATAAAGCAGAAAGTGGATTTCCAATTAAACGACCATTTTTTCCTGTAACATACGGTAGCATCCAGGCACCAATTTGCCAATCGCCTCGAATCCATCTGTGATGACGTTTTATATCATTGCGGTATTCTGATGGATTATCTTCATATAAAATCACGTCGCTAAGCATCCCCGAACGGGTATAGCAACCCTCGAGCAAATCGTGGCTCAGGATACGATTTTCCGGGAAAATTCCATCTACAGTCTGTTCAAATATATCAACGTCATATATTCCTTTGCCGATAAATGATCCTTCGCCAAAAAGATCCTGATATACATCTGAAGAAACTTTTGTATAGGGGTCAATACCGGAAACATTTCCCTGCATTCTTAAATAAAGGGAGATTGCCGTTTTTGGGATACTAGCCGCCACCCTTGGCTGAAGGATACCGTACCCTTCTATAACACGTCTCTTTTTAAGATTATAAATAGCCTGGTTAAGTGGGTGTGCCATGGTGGCTATAAATTTCCAGGCAGCCTCTCGCGGAAGCTGTGTATCTGAGTCTAAGGTAATTACATATTTTACTTGCGTTAAAATCGAATAGTTTCCTAGAACCAACGAGAATTCATCATTGCTTCTCCCACGTATAAAAGCATTCAATGCAGATAGTTTACCTCTCTTGCGTTCATAACCCATCCATTTTTTTTCCTGCGTATTCCATTTTCTGGGGCGGTGAAACAAGTAGAAGGTATTCTGTTCTATTGGGTTATACTTTTGATTTAATGCATTTATCCGATCGCTGACTATTTTCAATAAACTTTTGTCCTCTGGCATGGTTTCAGTATCTGCATCAGTAAAATCAGTGACTAATGCATAATGCAGTTTATCTTCACTATTGGCCAGAAACCGAATCTCTAAAGCTTCAACAAGCTCTTCAATGTAAGCACCACTTGTGAGCATGGTAGGAATCGCTACCAATGTGCGGCATTCGGGAGGAATTCCCGTAGAAAAATCCATTCTGGGAAGAAAGTTTGGTTTAACCCATAGGGTACATAGCCAATTTACCAAAGAAATTGCTAGCTGGGCAGAACCCGAAATAGACAATAGACCAACCAGGGTCAACATCTGCCAACTGTGTTCACCTTGCACGTAAGCCAATCGCCACATGGCAACTGCTACAGTAAATGTTAAAAATGTGATTGAAAACAGGTACAGAAAAACAGAAATTTTCTTTGCCCCACGAATAAGCTTTTGCTTCAGTGTATAACTCATGCCGCTTGCGCGTTCGGCATGTTTAAGACCTTTATCGATCAGGTAGTAGCCAACGTGCTTCTTCCTTTTAGATATTGGATCCGGGGCGCTATGATTCTCTGTCAGCTCAAGCACTTTTTGCGCTACTTCCGTTTCTGATAGCGGACAAAATTTTGAAATAGATTCTACTATATGACGGTATCTGTCCCGTGTTGAAAAGTCCATTAATGGATAAATACCGGTAATGTCTTTTCTCAGTACCTGTTCCACGCTACTCAGTTCTTCTACAAAGTCCCGCCAGTCTGTTGCACCAATAAAGCGCAGTGTGCCGATGCTATTACGAACTGATACCTGATCGGCGGCCTGTTTTTGAGTTTCTTGCCTAACCAGATCATTGCTGCTAAGACCTATGCCAGACAATTGCTGTTCCATCCAGCTAAGCGGCAATGCTAAAGCCGGACCCTTACCCTGCAGCTCGCGAATAAAAGCAGCAACAAAAGAACTATTTAATATGGGTTTCGACCGTGCCATGTCGGCAATTGTGAGAATTAAATCCCCAGGCTCATCCTTTACTGTCGTCATCATTCTCCCGGCCCAATAATTGGCGAGGTTATGATCTATCATGTCCAATGCGATGATAGCCCCCACTCTTCTTAAGTTTTCAAGCACGGCAAGACGAAGCATTATGGGTATTGCCCATAATTCTCCCAAAGTAAGTAAAGTCTTAGTTTGATATGAGGCAATGAAACTAGTCAGGCTTTTAATATCCACCCGACCATCACTATGCGATATTATTTCTAAAACTATATCGTAAATACGAGGCATATCTGCCGAATTGCCATTTGCCAGATAAGGTAGCCCCTCGCTATAACCTTTAGGTAAATGTTTCCGGGCCAGCACAACCTGTTCTTCTATCAGGTAGAAATTATCCAGTAACCATTCGGCACCCGGAGTTATATCTTTCCCGTCCCTGATGCTTTCCACGAGTATGTTTCGAACCTCTAATAAGTTTTCTTCATTATCTTCCAGCCTTTTCAGTAACCGGTCTGAAGAATTGCGAACCATAAGTTTGTGAGAATTGGCTACCGTTTTGGCATGATCGTCCAGCTGACTAGAGCTAAAAAGTTCTGAACGAAAAGGTTCTTGATTATCGAACTTTAGAATAGCACTATCTTGTTGGAAATACGCCCGCAAGCCCGATAACAAATCAAAAACTGTATTGGAATTAACCTTCATAATAATATATTAATATTTTTAAAGGTTCAAAATTTTAACTGTTAGAGGTATAACAGTGTCTTCCCATCTCTAAAGATCATAAAGATAGAAGTATTTCTTGCAGAGATACGTAACTGGTTATGCATTGATATGAATCATTGCACTTTTCTTATATTAA
>JACMPF010000170.1 GCA_014377665.1 Pedobacter sp.
CGTATTTTACATGGAAATGGGGAGGGACTGGATGAAAAAAATATCGAGGAGCTTCACTTTTTAAGAGATCAGTTCAATAAGATCACGCACTCTGAAAATGATGATTCTGAAATATTCCTGGCAAAAATTGCCATAGCGCCAGAGCCATTATTAAAAGCTCACCGACTGGAGCTACAAGATATTTTAGTGTTTGAAGATTTAGATTAAATACGGTAAAATTGAAGCGTTCACATAAATTATCCCAAGTGTAAGTAATGAAAAAGTATTCTTTGATACTGTTCATACTCTATTTATTTCCTTCAATAAACGCATTTGGCCAGGCACCTGCAATATTTAAAGGCGAAAATATTGTTATTGGTAATCATGTGGCTATTCTTGAGGATCCGACAAATAGGTTAATTCTAAACGATGTTCGTTCTTCAAAAGATTTTGTTCTCTCAGATGTATCCATACCAAATCTGCAGCTTAGCGGTTCTGATTTCTGGCTCAGGTTCTCTGTAAAGAATGATAGCGATGAGGAACACCTAATTCTCGCGTTACAATATCCTATGCTGAGTACGTGTGAATTTTATTCCATCAGCGACGCTAAAGTTCAAAAGCTAAATTATAATGTTACGTTCAATAATAGAAAGTATAAGCACCAAAATTTTCTTTTTGATTTATACGTCCCACCGGGGAATATTGAAACTTATTTTCTAAAGGTAAAAAGTTCTGAACAAATGGTTTTGCCATTAATTCTGGGAACACCTAAGCTAATAGCAGAGAGCCTTCTTACAAATGACCTTGCCTGGGGTATATTTATCGGACTGATTCTGGTAATGATAATTTATAACTTTTTTATTTACCTCTCTGTAAAAGATCCCAACTATATCTACTATGTGTTATACAGTTTATTTATCGGGTTAACGCAAATAACTCTTAGTGGTTATACCTATCGGTTTATCTTATTCGATTATCCGGATCTAAATCATTTGGGAATAGTAATATTTCCCGGCCTTGCAGGAATCACGGGAAACCTGTTCATGATGAACTTTTTACAAACAAAGGAGAACACTCCCAAACTTCACCGATTTATATACATTTCGATTCTCTTGTATTCAATTGCCATCCTGTTAAGACTTTTAGGTTATGATCGCGAAAGTTTTAGAACCATCGATATTGCAGCCATTGCAACTGTGATTATTACATTTACAGTTTCTATATCCCTATCATTAAAAGGTTACCGTCCGGCAAAATTATTTCTTCTTGCCTTTACCATGTTCTTTACTGGATTATTGCTTTTTGTGCTTAGAAACCTTGGGGTGCTTCCTTACAACGACTTTAGTAATTACACCAAAGAAGGTGGTATTGCACTTGACGTAGTCCTTCTTGCTTTTGCTTTGGCAGATAAGTTCAATTCATTCAAGAAAGAAAAAGAAAGGTCGCAGGAAGAAACATTGCAGGCACTGAAAGAAAATGAACGCATCATCCGCGAGCAAAATGTAATGCTTGAAACGAAAGTGAATGAGCGTACTATTGAATTAATTGATGCAAATGATGAGCTTAGCCAAACCCTGATCGATCTGAAAGAGGCAGAAGGACAACTTGTGGAAGCAGAAAAGATGGCTTCTCTTGGTCAGCTTACAGCAGGCATAGCTCATGAGATCAATAATCCAATCAATTTTGTTACTTCAAACATAACTCCTCTTAACAGGGATATCGATATTTTGATAGAATTTATCGGGGAGATGGAGAAGATAGGTCTGTCGGAACTTTCTGTGGAACAGAAACAAAAATTAATAGAAGAGCAGAAGGAAGAGCTGGATTATGATTATCTTAAAATAGAAATCTCACAACTTCTTAAAGGAATTAAGGAAGGAGCATCGCGTACATCAGAAATAGTGAGAGGTTTAAGGGTTTTCTCCCGCCTTGATGAAGTCGATCTAAAAAAAGCTGATATGAATGAAGGTTTAGACTCAACCTTAATCATTATTAATAACCTTTTAAGCAACAAAATAAAGCTGGAAAGAGTATACAGCAAAATACCGCTTATTGATTGCTATCCGGGAAAACTAAATCAGGTTTTTCTTAATATCATTTCTAATGCAATCTTTGCGATTAACAAAAAATTCAACGATGGAGAGGGTGGAATATTAACAATATCCACAACAAGTAACGAAAGAAGCGTGTTTGTAAAAATAAAGGATAATGGAATTGGAATGAATGAGCTTACCAGGAAAAAGATCTTTGAACCTTTTTTTACAACGAAGGATGTGGGTGAGGGAACAGGACTTGGTATGTCAATTGCTTATAACACCATTCAGAGGCACCAGGGAGAAATTCAAATTCACAGTACACCAGGGGAGGGTTCAGAATTCATTCTGGAATTACCAATTGTATTTGACAATGTAGAAGAAGATATTTAATTGGAGAAGCAGGAAAAAATAAAAATTTTATACGTTGATGATGAAATCAATAACCTGACAGGTTTTAAGGCATCATTCCGGATCAACTATAACATCATGATTGCAGTTAACGCTACTGATGCAATAGAGCACCTCAGTTCACACCCAGACATTAGAGTAATTTTCTGTGATCAGAAGATGCCCGGCAAAACAGGTGTTGAATTTTTTGAGGAGATCCGCAGCCGTTATCCAAAACCTATACGCATATTATTAACTGGTTATGCAGATATCGAATCGGTTATCGACTCTATAAATCTTGGAAATGTATTCAGATACGTAAAGAAACCATGGAAAGACGCAGACATTCTGGCTGCAATTAACGAGGGAAATAAGTTCTATGTTTCTAATTCACTGCTGGCAGTTCAGAACGAGGAACTCCAGAAAGCATATAATGAGCTCGATAAGTTTTCATATAGTGTTACTCACGATATGCGTGGGCCTCTGCTAAGTATCCTGGGTGCAGTTGAAGCAGCTCAGCATATGGATGATATAACAGACATCAGAAAAATGCTCGAGTTGATGAAGAAATCGGTAAGTAACCTGGATGACTTTATAAAAAGCATTCATGATTATTATAACCTAAACCGCGGTGAGCTTGAGATCCAGGAAATTGATTTTAACAAAATTGTAACCGAGCAGACCAAAATATTTAATTTCACCTATCTAGTAAGTGATGTACATTTTAAAACAAGTATTCAACAAAAAGAAGTTTTCAGAGGTGACCAGGTTTCGATCAAACTAATCCTGAATAATCTTTTATCTAATGCTTTTAAATACCAGATAAAAGAAAATAAGAATAAACGGGTTGAACTGAAGATCCTGGTTGAAAATGGTAAAGCCATA
>JACMPF010000171.1 GCA_014377665.1 Pedobacter sp.
ACGCCATAATTTAAGGGCCATCATTGCAGGAGGAAGAATACCTGAGTATAAAAACTATGCAAGTCAGCTTACGCCTAAGGAATATCTGCTCAAAGTTAAGGGTAAAGAGATCCATGATCCAACACTATCATTTCAGCTGGCAAACGACTTCCACGTTAGAAAAATACTAAAAGGCTATCTTCCAGGTGACACGCAGTCGCTTGAGTACGCCTCACTTTTAGAATGGAATAATATTTATTACAACGAAGAAGCTAAACATATCAATTCTAAAAAATCAGTGGTGAGACTGGGACTAGTACAATGGCAAATGAGGCCATTCCCAAGTCTAGAATCCATTGTGGAGCAGATTGAGTTTTTTGTTGACGTAATTAGTGATTATCAAAGTGACTTCGTCATGTTCCCTGAGTTTTTCAATGCACCACTAATGTCTGCTTATAATCACCTAGGCAGTGCCGATGCCATGCGTGAAATTGCGAACTTCACTATTCCATTACGTGATAAGTTTATGGAACTTGCCGTTAGCTATAACATCAATATTATAACGGGAAGTATGCCTTATCTGGACCATGGGATGCTGTATAATGCAGGCTTTTTATGTAGAAGAGATGGCTCTTCTGAGATGTATAGAAAGATTCACATTACCCCGGCAGAAAAAAGCGGATGGGGAATGGTAGGCGGCGATTCTATTGTTACATACGATACAGACTGCGGTAGAATTGGTATTCTAATTTGCTATGATGTGGAGTTCCCTGAGTTACCTAGACTTCTAGCCGAGCAGGGAATGCAAATCTTATTTGTCCCTTTCATGACAGATACGCAAAATGGCTACACCAGGGTAAGAAGTTGTGCACAAGCCCGAGCTATTGAAAATGAATGTTATGTCGCCATTGCCGGCAGTGTTGGTAACCTTCCGAAGGTTCATAATATGGATATTCAATACGCACAGTCTGCGGTATTCACTCCTTCAGATTTCTCTTTTCCAAGCAATGGTATCAAGGCTGAAGCAACGCCAAATGCGGAAATGACTTTGATTGCAGATGTAGACGTAGATCTTTTGAAAGAGCTCCACAACTTTGGTGCGGTTAGGAACTTAAAGGATCGTAGATTAGATATTTACAAGATCTTAAACAAGAGCAAGAAATAATGATGCTTATGAGAAAGTGTTATACCGCAATTATATTTTTACTATTAACTGTGACATTTTATAGCTGTATACAAGAAGGTACTTACAAAATCACAGGTGAACTAGGCCTGCCAGATCAATCTGTAGTAACCTTATGGCCAGACGATAATTCTCATCAAATCGCTGGTGTCACGGTAGCAGACCATAAATTTCAAATGAAGATAGAAGCATTGGATGAAGGAGTTTACAACCTCTTAATAAGTTGGAAAAACCCAAACCGCCAGGCGCAAATTTTAAAGAATGGTAGTCGATTGGGTACTCCAGATACCTTATTTTCGAGAACTAGAATTTATCTAGACCCCAACTCAGATTATCATATAACTAGTCCAATCAAAGACATCTCAAATGTTTCTATTCCTACCCGGACTAATCTTAACCCTTTTCCAATTAATGTAAATACAAATTCCGAAGCAACGAAAGAGTTACAAAGCTATCTCGCAGTGATATCCAGGGTCACTTTGGTGTTTCAGAAGAAGCTTGATAGTTTAAACTTTTTAGCAACGGTTGCACAAACTAAAGACGACATGATCAACTATAGGAGAATCATGGATGAGTATGAGGGACTTGACGATGGGTTCTTTAAAGGAGAGATATTTCGAGCGAGGGAAGCTTTTATTGATCGTCACAAAACATCTCCAGTCAGTGCTTACCTAATCGCTACAGCACCAGACTTAAAGGACAAAAGGGTTTATTATCAACAAGCAGTACGTAAGCTGGATGCAGCGCTTCAGCAGAACAGATATACAATAGAAGCAAAAAGAAGATTGGCAATAAAATAAATCTTCTTATATTTAGGATGCTAACCAAATACGCTCTATATGAAAAACGCATCTCGGCTGATTATCTGCATTCTAATCCCCTTGTTTTTGACTTCTTGCGATAAGGAAAGCGTCCTAACTATTAAGGCGACCGGCTTCGATTACAATGCTGTAGTTAGTGTCTATCCATCAATAAACTCTGCCAAAGCTATCTTGGTAAAAAGCCTTAAAAGTGAACCGCAAATATATAAGGTCCGGTTAAAGAAAAGTAGTTACGGCAGACTAGAGTTAAGTTCCAAAGGTAATCTTTCATTTTGGATCTATCTGGATGAAGGTGCCCAAGAGGTAGAATTTGATGCTAACAATAGCTCCAAATATCCTGTGATAAGTTCTTCCTCTAAACAAGGTATGGAGATCATTAGCTATTACAAGCTGGAGGCGCATATGTTAAAAGCACTTAATGACAGTATGAGGGTCGCGAAGGAAATGCTGAACAATTCCACCCCAGAAACAGTCACACAGGCGGCCAACAACTACAACCGCTGGACTGAGCTTAAAGGCGAACAGCATTATAATATTGTTAAAGAATTTGCCAAGGGAAATCCTGCATCCCTTTTTACATTAATGATGATTGAAGAAGATGGCTTTCTTGGTAAACACGGTAAAGGGTACCTCGCGCTGATCAATAATCTTTCAAACGAGGTTAAAGATAGTAAAGAAGGTAAAAATCTTATTTTTGAAATAACCAAAGCATCCAGTCGGGAGTTAGGTGCAAAGATGTCAGATGTTTCAGGTACAAATCCTTCCGGAAAGCCCTTTGATCCCAAAATACTTAAGAAGGTCAATCTTTTTATTTGCTGGCTTTCTTATGATAATGACTGCAGGGTAAACAATGCAAAACTGGTATCATTATACGAACAATACAAAAATCGGGATGTGGAATTCATAGGCATATCTTTAGATAAGCATAAGAAATGGTGGACCACCGTGATCAAGGATGATAAACTTATCTGGCCACAATATTCTGATTTGCTCCATGCCAAATCGCCTAACTTAGGAAGCCTTAGTACCCAAAGATTACCATATATGTTTCTAACAGATCAGTCTGGGATCATCCTCTCCCAGGATCTCGGAATTGATGCTATCGCAATGGATTTGGAAACCTACCTTAAGCCCGGGCCTCTGCCATCTCTTTAACTTTTTGCTGCGCTTTTGGTCTGCCTATAATTTTACTTAATCATTTTCAATATCTTCCACTCCATTCTTTATTAACTATGAAACAATTAGCCTTCATCATTTTATTCCTTTTCATTTCACTTAAGGCAATGCCACAAGATGACAATGCCAAGGTCAAAGAATTTATTACCCAAGGTATCAAGTTGCACGATGAGAAAAAATATCCAGAAGCGATTCTCAGTTATAAAGAGGCATTAAAGATCGAACCTGGAAATCCCAATGCCAATTATGAGATCGCCTTTACACTAATGAGCACAGGAGCGAATAAAGATGCGATCCCCTATCTGGAGCGAGTGACTAAAACAAAAAATGGTACTACAGCCAGTGCATATGATATGTTAGGAAGCATTTACGATGATCTGGATGAAAAGGAAAAAGCTATAGCGAACTTTAAGATGGGTATCGAGGCTAATCCAGGTAATCAAGGAATTTACTACAACATTGCCATCACTTATGGAAGAATGGGAAAGGATAAGGAGGCACTATCCTATCTAATTAAGTCGTTGAAAATGAAACCTTTACATGCAGGCAGCCACAGATTGTATGCCCTACTGACTATGAATAATTCCCTTACAAAGGTGGATGCTGTACTGGCATTTTGTAACTTTTTGATCTTAGAGCCCAATTCGGAACGATCAATTTCTGCCTTTAAAGACCTTCAGGTGCTTCTAGGATCTGGTGTAGCCAAAACCGAAAAAGGCAGTAACATTTCTATTGGATCAGGAGGCGATTCTGAACGAAACGCTGCAAACCTGGCAGTTAGCATGTCCAGTCTCTCGGCAGGTTTGATTCCTGGTCTTTCGGAGATCGAAAGACTACAGCAACAATTAAAAATGATTTTCTCTACAATAGGAGAACTTTCGGCTAAAACGGCTAGTAAAGAATTCTTCTGGTCGTTCTATGGTGATTACGTTGATAAAATAGCCAAATCGGAGTTTATGCCGGTGGTTGCCCACATCATCGGTTTCACGGCTAATCAAAAGGAGAACCAACAATGGATTAATGAAAACCAAGTGCAATTTGTCAACTTTGGAAAATGGCAAGAGGCAAATGCGAGACGAAAACTTTAATCAAATACTTACGGAAGCGATCCTTAATATTTGTAGTGATTCAGTTACACACCAGCGTTAAATGATAGTAAAATTATTATTGACCTGAGATGGTATATAGGGTACCTTAACAATCATAAGCGAATAAGTATCGATGCAGGCCTCAATAGTCAATAACATTGGGAAGATAGCAGATGTTAGAGTTAGATGTCTCTAACTATGCTAACATTAAGAATTATGAAATCTTAGCCTTTTTTCAAACCAATTTTTCGTGAGTAGTTAAGAGATTGGGTGAAGAATTTTAATCTTAAGGGCAATGTTTAACTTGTAACTATTTTGTACTCAGCTTCTTTAAAATATGTAGGAAATGACGATTAGGCTTATTAGTATAATAAGATACAGCGGCCATCTCTTCTTGTCGAATAATGTGTCCCAAGTTACCTGATTGTGATGTATTTGATTGGCCCAGTACTTAATATCTCTTAGTCGGCGTTGCTTTCTCATTTTGCTGAAATTTTTATGAATTTACCTTTACTCGGGTTCCATATAAGAGCAATATCAAAGTGGGGAGGTAAGTCATTAGTTGCATGTTTGTTAATATTCAAACAGTATGCAATATAATGATTATTAATATTCTTGTAAAATAGTGTAATTAAGGCGCATATAATATTTACTTAACACTTGGCTGTTAAATTTACTTGACATAAACATGTAAAGAACTTAACCTAGGCAGCATTCAAATTTACTGTTTGCCATGTTTTCGAGTTGTAAAAAAGGTTCCTTGAGTAAAATCGGTGACTGGCTTGAAGGGAGACGTGAGCTTTCTTATACTAAATAAACCTGAAAATCCCTTGTCTAGGTATCATTTGAATTTATCGCCAATGCATTTGAGCTTATCGCCAGTGATTAGAAAGTTACTGGCATAAGAAAGGGGACAAATCCTAAGACTTATCCCCCTAAATTAACGCTCTCGCAACAAAAGTACGATTTATTTTGATAATCGCAATTATCTTCTAAAAATTTTCAATTTTGTATAAGCAGGCAGATCCGGTTATAGGGTTACACTACCACGAAATAATAATCCACGAATGCCGGCCCTATAAATTTCCCCCATATTCATAGGGCATTTGATTTAGATTGATCTGTAATAGTCTTTCTTCCAATTGAAAAGGTTTTTGTTGGATATGGGATAATCCTGGGCAAAAAAAGGAGAATCATTGGGAAACCATGAAACCCTCAACTGCTATTTGATCAAGTATCACGTAAAATCGGGAGGGATTTACGCTGCTATATATATACTATATGCATGGCAAAAGTTAGGGTTGCTGGTTTGGGATATTTTTCGCTTCCAATGAATAGCTTTATTGGCTATGGAAA
>JACMPF010000172.1 GCA_014377665.1 Pedobacter sp.
ATTATGTATCGTAAATTGTTTTGGTTCTGCCTTATTGGGTCTTATTTGTCAATCATTGCCCCCATTAGGGCTCAGGTGAAGGATACCGCCGCCTTTCATCCCAAGGTCTCGTCCTTTATTATCCCGGCTGCACTAATCGGATATGGTGCGGTATCCCTGGCAGGAAACAATGTAATTCGGGAGTTAGACAGGACCACCAAAGAGGAACTCCAGGAAGACCATCCATTATTTGCTGCCCATGTCGACGATTATCTTCAATTTGTCCCTGCTGTTGCAGTATATGGGCTGAATCTGGCAGGCATCAAGGGAAGGCACAATTTGGGGGATGTCACCGGTTTTTTTCTTGTATCTGAAGTTATTATGAACGGAACAGTACATGTACTAAAAACTATCACCAATCGTGAGCGGCCTGATCATTCTGGCTTCAATTCCTTTCCCTCCGGACACACAGCCAACGCTTTCGCTACTGCTGAATTTTTGAATCAAGAATATAAGGACTTATCGCCCTGGTATGGGTATGCAGGCTACACAGTGGCAACAGCAACTGGGATTTTTAGAATGTACAACAATAGGCATTGGCTCAGCGACGTTGTCGCTGGCGCCGGGTTTGGAATCCTATCCACAAAACTTGCATACATTATTTACCCTAAGCTGAAACGGCTTGTGGTAGGCAAGGGTAATATGAATTATAACTTGATGCCCACTTATCAGGGTAATCATTTTGGATTTTCTTTAAATGGGGCATTTTAAATTTAAATTATCTGTCATATTCCTTCTTTGGGCTTTGAATTTACCGGCAATAGCGCAACAAACCCTACCAGAGAAAACATTGGATTATTTTATAGACAAAGGGTTGAAGGCTAGTCCACTTCTTAAGGACTATACCAATCAACTCAGAATAGCAGAAATCGACAGTCTGAGGCTTGTTGCAGGACTTGGACCACAACTCATTGCCAGTTCAAGTGCTGTCTATGCGCCCAGGGTACACGGATATGGGTTTGACGAGGTTATTACCAATGGACAGAATTTGGATGCCCTGCTTACGCTGAATTATACTATCACAGGAAAAGCCAGGAGATCGAACCAGTTCCAAGCAATACGTTTGCAGCGCGACTCAATCAACTATGCCAACAAATTATCCGTTCTTGACTTACAAAGGGCAATCGTTGAACAGTACATTACGGCTTATTCGAGTCAGCAGCAGGTAGCCTTTAACAAAGAAGTGTTTAAGTTGCTATCCGAAGAAGAAAAGGTGTTAAAGTCTTTGACAAGATCCAACGTATACACCCAGGTGGAATACCTCACATTTTCTGTTACTTTTAAACAACAGCAGCTTTCTTTAAAACAAGCAGAGACACAATACGAAAATGATTTGTTTAGTTTGAATTACCTCTCAGGAATTCTAGATACTAAAATAGTGCTTCTTACAGAACCGCTGTTAAAAGATAGTATTGCACTAATGCCCGTAAATAGTTTTTTTAATACCAGGTTTGAAATTGACAGCTTAAAGGCTGTCAATCAAAGTAAGGCTTTAGACTTGGATTATTATAAGCCTAAGGCGATTATATATGTCAATGGTGGATACAATTCCTCACTGATGTTGCAGCCCTATAAAAATTTCGGAACAAGCTTAGGGTTTACACTCGCTTTACCACTTTACGATGGAGGTCAGCGTAAAATGCGACATGATCAGATCAACCTGCAATTAGAAACTACGGCACAATATCACAGGTTCTTTTCCCTGCAGCAGCAGCAGCAGTTGAGCCAGCTGAAACAACAAATAGTTGCTACTTCGGATATATCTCAGCAGATTCGGAGTCAAATTCAATTAATTCGTGGACTAATTTCCGTTGATGCCAAATTACTCCATACCGGCGATGTAAAAATTGCAGACTTTATCATTGCTATCAGCAATTACCTGTCTGCACAAAATTTATTGAAACAAAATAACATCAATCGCTGGAAACTGATCGGTCAACTTAATTACTGGAATAGATAACATGACAAACGACCCATTGAATAATAAAGCATGTAAATTAGTATTTCTCGCCATGTTGATGCTGAATATCTATTGCTCTCCAGCTGCGGATCCGGCAGACGAGATTAGTTCAGTAGTTGTAACTCCCGTTGAGGTAACGACCACTCAAATTGCTCCACTTTCGGAATATATTGAGCTTACTGCGGTATCGTCTTATCCTCGTAAAAGCTATATCAAGGCAGGGATCAACGGTTATGTGCAGTCTGTTAATGCCAGTGTTGGTCAGCATGTTAGTTCGGGTATGTTGCTTTTTCGTCTGATAACTAAAGAAGCCCGGGCCATCGGTAATGGGATAAATGACCTTGATCCTTCTTTGAAATTTTCTGGCATATCCTCATTGAGAGCAGATCAAACTGGTTTTGTTACTGTAGTAAACCATCAAACGGGAGACTATGTTCAAGACGGGGAACCAATGGCAGTGATCACCAATCAAAGCAGTTTGATTTTTTTGCTTGATCTCCCCTATGAACTTAATGGGATGATTCAAATGAATAAAAGAGTAAAGATAACTTTACCTGACGGGTTGCAGATCAATGGCACCATTGGCAATACACTGCCCTCGGTTGATTCCCTGGCTCAAACTAAACGTCTGATCATTATTGTGGATGACAATGCTGTTATTCCAGAAGGCCTGGTTGCAAAAGTTCAACTGGTGAAAAACTTTAAGCCAGCTGCTCAAACGCTTCCAAAATCTACAGTTCTAGCTAACGAAACTGAAGACAAGTTTTGGGTAATGAAGTTGATAAATGATTCGACTGCTATTAAAATACCAGTTATCAAAGGAATATCCTATGGTCAAAGAGTTGAGGTCATTAGTCCGATATTTAGTAAAAATGACCGCATCATAGTGGTAGGAAATTATGGTATTCCTGATACAGCAAGGGTCAAAATTGTTAAAGGCTTCAAACCATGAAGAACTTTTTTGTTGCCTATAAAAACCCTTTGCTTATTTTACTGGTGCTATTAGTTGCAGCTGGGGTCTACAGTTTCCAACAATTGAAAACATCACTTTTTCCAGAGATCACTTTTCCAAAAATCAAAATTATAGTCGAAGCGGAATTACAGCCTGTGGATAAAATGGTGCTGACTATTACTCGTCCACTAGAGAATGTCGTGAAGAAAGTTCCGGATCTGAAATTAATACGAAGTACGACTAGCCGTGGAAGCGCAGAAATTTCTGCCTATATGAGTCCTGGTGCAGATATTGATTTAAGCCAGCAACGCATCGAAGCTCAGATCGCCAAAATCAGTGCTAGCTTGCCTGCAGGGTTGAACATATCTGTGGAAAAGATGAACCCATCCATACTTCCGGTAAGCGGGTACAGCCTGGAAAGTAAAAGTAAATCTGCAATTGAACTTAAGCAAATTGCCACCACTATTGTCAAGCCTTTCTTATCGCAAGTAGATGGTGTATCCGAAATTAGGATCATCGGTGGTAAGACAAAGGAATATTGGTTGGAACTGGATCTAGCAAACATGATGGCACTAAAAGTTTCTCCTGAGCAGATAAATACCGCGATTGGTCAAACTAATTTTATCAGATCCAATGGTTATCTTTCGGATTACAGCCACCTTTACTTATCTGTTACTGACGCTACTGTGAAAACAAAGGTAGAACTGGAGAACCTGGTTGTTGGCAAAAATGGCAACCGTATACTAACTATCAAAGACATTGCTAATGTTAAGATCAGGGAGGGTTTGGAGTACACCAAAATTAATGCGAACGGAAAAGATGGAATTCTTGTAGCCGTTATCAAGCAACCCAATTCCAATCTGATCGACTTATCGAACGAGATGTCGACAAAGATTGCGCAGCTGAGAAAAATACTGCCATCCGGAGTAGCAGTTAAACCCTATTACCTGCAGGCAGATTTTGTAAATGAATCGATAAAGAGTGTGAGTGATAGCTTGTTAGTTGGGCTTGCATTGGCCATTATTGTGGCGATCATTTTCTTAAGGTCGTTAAAGGCGAGCGCAACCATCCTGATCGTTATTCCAATCACGCTTTGCCTAACGATTATTGTGCTTTATTCAGTAGGATATTCCTTAAATATCATGACCCTCGGTGCAATAGCTGCCGCAATGGGGTTGATTATTGATGATGCTATTGTGGTGGCAGAACAAATCCACCGGACGCACGAAGAGCACCCCGAAGAACCGACGACAAGTCTATTAAAAAAGGCGATTGATTATCTATTTCCCGCAATGCTTGGCAGTTCCATCAGTACCATAGTGATTTTTGTTCCATTTGTACTAATGACTGGGGTGGCAGGTTCCTATTTTCAGGTGATGACCAATACCATGATTATTACCCTAATTTGCTCATTTTTAGTTACCTGGATTGGACTTCCTGTCGTTTACCTACTACTCACAAAGCACGCAGCTATTGCTTCCCAAACAGGAAAACGACAAGTTCAGCATGTGCAGAATCAATCCTGGGTTGGATATTTTCTTCATCGACCATACATTAGCATTGGTATGATTCTGGTGCTAATTGTATCTATTATTTTAATTTTTCCCAGATTACAGACAGGCTTTTTACCAGAAATGGATGAAGGCAGCATTGTACTTGATTACAGTAGCCCGCCAGGAACTTCCCTTGAGGAAACTGATAGGATTCTAAAAGAGGTAGAAAATGATATAGTAAAAATCCCTGAGGTACAAGCCTATTCCAGGAGAACAGGAACCCAAATGGGCTTTTTCATCACTGAACCAAATACCGGAGACTACTTGATTCAACTCAAAGTAAAACGAGACAAAACAACAGAACAAGTGATCTCTAAAATTCGTAAAATTATTGAGAGCTCCCAGCCGTCTTTAAAGGTAGATTTTGGGCAGGTGATTGGGGACATGCTTGGAGATTTGATGAGCTCAACACAGCCCATAGAAGTAAAAGTATTTGGTAATGATGAGTTGAAACTGCAGGAACTATCCAGAAAAATAGCTTCAATTCTTACTGGAATTAAAGGTACTGCAGATGTGTTTGATGGCATTGTGCGCTCAGGACCAACAATGGAAATCCTGCCTGATTTTTCTGCCATGGCCAGGTATGGCATTACACCCGCAAGTTTTCAGTTTCAAGTGCAAACCGCAATGCAAGGTAACGTCACAGGCAACTTATATGATAAATATTTATCTCCCATTAGATTGGTATACCCAGGCAGTTCAAACTTTGAAACCGTAAGTGTTCAGAACCTGAAGATTTTTTCGCCCAATGGTAAAGTTATTCCAATAGCAGGGCTTGCTAAAATTATCATGAAGGGTGGGAGCGCGCAAGTACAGCGTGAAAACCTACAGTCCATCGGCGTCATCACCAGTAGGCTGGACAACCGAGATTTAGGAAGTGTGATGAATGATGTGCAACAACAGATTTCAGCTAAAATCAGTCTGCCTCCGGGATATAATATAGAATACGGTGGTGCTTATGGGGAACAGCAACAATCATTTAAGGAGCTATTAACGATTCTGATTGCTTCAAGTCTACTGGTGTTCAGTGTCATACTATTTTTGTTTAAAGATTTCAGAATTGCACTTTTAATTCTCCTAATCTCAGTACTTGGCATATCAGGAAGCTATCTAGCTTTATTTTTCACCGGAACACCGCTGAATGTGGGAAGTTATACTGGCCTGATCATGATTGTGGGAATTATTGCGGAGAATGCCATATTCACCTTCCTGCAGTTCAGAGCTTCATCGCATGATAAGGACGTAGAACAAGCCATTACCTATGCGTTCTCCACAAGGCTGAGGCCAAAACTGATGACCGCTCTTGGCGCAATCATCGCGTTGTTCCCGCTCGCCTTAGGAATAGGCGCCGGAGCACAGTTGCACCAACCACTTGCCATCGCAGTAATTGGAGGGTTTGTAGTTGCTATACCATTGTTGTTAATAGTGTTGCCTAGTATGATCAACCTTTGGTATAAAACAAATAACATTTCAGCTGCATAAGGCTAAGATTTTGGAGAAATGGGTTTCACTGCTTTAAAGTTAAATTCAGAATTCTTACATTTTTCTTTTGTCCCATTTGGAAGCGGATTAGATCTGTTAAAAGAATAAAAGAAAATGAAGGTGTTTTAATTGTCAGAAATAAACTTAATACTAAAAATAATTTTATTCATATTAGTGCCACAGAATTTTTATTGCGGTTGAATATCGAAAAACGAAATGATGGAAGCCGAACGGTTAAAAGCCCTTCATAATTATACTATACTAGATTCCGGCCCTGAAGAGGATTTTGACAGAGTTACCAAACTTGCGTCACTAATTTGTGATATGCCAATTTCGCTGATCTCGCTTATCGACGAAGAAAGACAATGGTTCAAATCAAAACTGGGACTTGAGGTAAATGAAACGCCTAAAGAACTAGCTTTTTGCCTGTATGCTATCGCCGGTAGCGGCATACTAGAGGTGGAAGATGCCTCAAAAGACGAACGGTTTAAAAACAATATTTTAGTGACCGGTCGCCCTGATATCCGGTTTTATGCCGGGTGCCCATTAATTGATGATAATGGTTATGCTTTAGGGACCCTATGCGTAATCGACCGAAAACCCAGGTCGCTGAACACAAATCAAAAAGAAGCGTTAGCTATATTGGCAAAAGAAGTTATAACGCTAATTATCGAACGTAGAAAAAAACAAGAGCTCAAACACTTTGACCGCTTATTTAATTTATCTGATGACCTCATCTGCATTTCAGACGCCGAGGGCAGCTTTAAAAAAATAAATCCTGCTTTTGAAAAAGTTTTGGGCTGGGACAATGCTTTTCTCTTATCAACCTGCTTAATAAACCTCGTTCACTTGGATGATAGACAAACTGTCGAAAATGATCTACATCAATTCAGGGATGGAAAAGATCATATTTTTTCAGTTTATCGGGTTAGGACAAAGTTGGGAGCATATAAAACTATACAATGGAGAATAACCTTGGACAAATCCAACGGTGAGTTATTTTATATTGGGCGCGATATTTCTTTAGAAAAGTTACGGGAGCAGCAACTGAAAGATAGCGAGGACAAGCTTCGGGTGTTTTTTGAGAATTCTCAAGGTTTAATGTGTACTCATGATCTAGAAGGTAATATTTTATCCGTGAACAATGCCGGGGCGGAGATATTAGGTTACAGTACAAAAGAACTTTTGAAGCTTAATCTTGTCGATATTGTCCCTGAAAATCGTCGAACTCAATTAAAATCCTACTTATCTAAAGTTACAACACAAGGCTATGCTAAAGGTCAAATGTTGACCAAGCATAAGGACGGATCAACCATGATATGGTTATTCAATAACATTCTTGAAAATAAGGTTTATGTTATCGGAAATGCTATAGATATTACCCAGCGGCATTTTCTTGAAAAAAAACTGGAACGCCTAAAGGAAATATTGGAACAAACCAATAAAGTGGCAAGGGTTGGTGGATGGGAGTTTGATGTTCAATCGCAGAAAATACGATGGACTTCGGTAACGAAGGATATTCACGGGGTGGAATCGAATTATCAACCAGAACTTGCATCGAGCATTAATTTTTATAAAGAGGGGAAAAGCCGAGATACCGTTACCAAGGTGCTGAATAAAGCAATTAGTGAAGGTGTCAGTTGGGATGAAGAATTACAATTTATAGACGCGAATGGTAAAGAAATTTGGGTACGAGCGATTGGTAATGCGGAATTTATGGATGGTATTTGTAAACGGCTGTTCGGAACGTTTCAAAATATAGATGATTATAAGCTTCTTCAACTTTCTTTACAAGAATCGATTGCTACAAAGGAAGAATTGAATAATATGCTTAAGGAAAAGATCGCAATTGTTGAGCTACAGGATCAAACCATCCAAAAAATACAAGAGTTCAAGTTTCTAGCAAATTCAATTCCGCTGATTATATGGACATCTCAACCTGATGGACATATAGATTATTACAATCAATATTGGTTTGACTATACAGGAATGACTTTAGAACAAACTCAAGGTTGGGGATGGGAACGGGTGTTGCACCCGGAAGATTTGAATGATTGTGTTAAGGCCTGGACAGAATCTCTCGAAACAGGAAATCCATATAATGTCGAATATCGATTCAAAAGGGCTTCAGATGGTTTCTATCGTTGGCACTTAGGCCGTGCACATCCGATGAAAAATGAAAAGGGTGAGGTGATAAAATGGTTTGGCTCCTGCACCGATATTGACGAATACAAAAGAGCTCTTGATTTGGAACGTAAGATCGGCCATTTTGAAGATTATAATCTAATTGTCGCACACAATCTCCGGGGTCCCGCGGGAAGTATGGGTATGATAATCAGTATGCTCGAAACCACAGATATAGAAACCGAACGGGTAGAATTGTTGTCGATGTTAAAGCAATCAAGTTTAAGCCTCAACCAAACGCTTGAGGAACTCATGCAGGTTTTAGAAATAAGATTGAATAAGGATATCTCTTTCGAGGAATGCGACTCAGCTACTATATTGAAAGGTGTAGAAAACATGCTGAAAGGTGAAATATTTTTAAAAGGAGCAGTTATTTCGCGCTATTTTGAGAGTACAAAGATTAGCTACCCTAAGATTTATTTGGAAAGTATTTTTTACAATATGATTAGCAATTCACTGAAGTATGCAAGGCCAGATGTGCCGCCTGAAATTACTATTACGTCCAAAATGAGTCATGGCCGCACCGAGCTAACCTTTATGGATAACGGCCTCGGTATAGATTTAAAAAGGCATGGGAACAATATGTTTAAATTAAATAAAGTATTTCACCGGGGGTTTGATAGTAAAGGGGTTGGGCTGTTTATGACGAAGAATCAAATAGAAACATTTGGAGGTAACATAACAGTTAAAAGCGAGCCAAACGTTGGGACAGAGTTTAAAATTATTTTATGATGAAGAAGATCGCTTTAGTTAGTGTTATTGATGATGACAGGTTTTTTCAGTTTTCAACCAGAAAAATTGTAGAGGCTACCAATTTGGTAGAAAATTTGATTGAATTTTCTGATGGGGAAAT
>JACMPF010000024.1 GCA_014377665.1 Pedobacter sp.
CTTGAAAAAACTGATTTTAGAACTGCTTATAATTATGCTTTCGACCCGGAAAGAAACCGCATAAAAAAAGCCCGTTTTTCGATAAACGGACTAGCTGGATTACTCCAAAAGTATGACATACAGGTAGATTAACTTTTCAGATCAATCTTCCTACCAGTTTTCGCCGCAGAATAGATCGCATCAATGATTTTCATGTCTTTCAAAGCTTCCTCGCCATCAATAGGAACTATGGGTTTTTTACCTTCCAGTATAATCTGAGCCATCTCATCCATTTGTACAGTTTGATGAGTAGGTTCTGGTTGAACTAGCTCACCCTTGTGTGTTCTACCCTTAATTGGCCCGTACCCTGTAGATGGCTGCAGCTCTGCGAACCCTTTTTCACCTGTCAGGAAAAAGCGATCCAGGTTGTTCATATTGTAGGTAGAAAGACAGGAGGCGACAGCTCCGCTGGGGAAGCCCATCTGGAACTGAATGGTTTCATCTATACCTTCTTTGAATTTTACCGTGTCAGTTTTCGTTTCTTGTGCAGTAACCCAAAGCGGCTCTTCACCTATCATGTACCTTGCGCCATTTAGCGCATAAATACCAATATCCATCATAGAGCCGCCACCTGCCAGCTGTTTATTTAAACGCCATTGACTTGGATTTCCGGATCTAAATCCGCAAAGACCCTGGAAAAACATGATCTTTCCAAACTCGCCAGCATTTCTCATTCGAATGATTTCCAATGTTTTTGGCTCAAAGTGCATTCTGTATCCTACCAATAATTTGACGTTCGCTTTCTTACAGGCATCAATCATCTCTTGCGCCTCTTTGGCATTCAACGCCATTGGTTTCTCGCAAATCGCATGCTTTCCAGCCTTGGCAACACGTATGATTTGATCGTGATGGAGTGCATTTGGTGTAATTACATAGATCGCATCAATGTCAGGGTTATTTTTTACCTGATCAAACGTTTGGTAATTGTAACAGTTTTTATCTGGTATATTATACTTTGCTTGCCAGTCTTTCATTTTCGAAGGAGTGCCACTAATAAGGCCAACAAGTTTTGCTCTGGTACAAGTTTCCATTGCTTTTGCAACTATAGTTGCATAGCCACCAAGGCCCATAATCGCCACGCGTAGAACTGGCCCATCGTAAAGGGTTTCGGAGTCGCCAGGGGTATTGGACCAGGCCGATGTAACGTTAGCAAGCTGCAACATTAAGGCCGAAGCGCCTATCTTTTGTAAAAAGTCTCTACGTGTGTTCATAATTTAAGGGTTTAATGGATTAATCTATCTGGTATATAAATTGTTTTAAGGATTTATATTGGGTGTGGTATTAAAGTTCAATTATAACAGGATGATCACTTAGTGACAACCTAATCATGTTTTTATCTTCATAACTAGCTATTGCCGCAGTGCCAATAGTAGGGTCATAGATCTTAACAGACTTGGTGTTACGTGGTAATGTTAACATTACATTTTCAGATCCGATAGCTTTCTCAGCCCAAATAACCAATGCCAGTTTGCCGTTCCATTTTTGAAGAAGCAGATCGTGCACTGTTGATGGTTGTCTTTCAATACGGTAAGGTAAAGATCGCATTGGCTTTGATTCCTTACGTTTTGGGTTACCTAATATAGTGGTCATATTGTGCAGGTATAATGCAGACTTTCTTGGAGAATAATCTTTGGTATAGAATCCGAAAGATTGGTTGCCGCTTTCGTCTGAACGATCTCTTAGAAGGTAAACCGCTGTATAGCTCCAGTTTCTTTTAAATTGAGCCAGGTATAAGTTTAAATAAAGTCGTGCTTGTTTTTCTTCTGAGCGATCCACATCGATAGTCATTCCTGTTTCCGTAGTGACTCTGGGTAACAATTGTAGCTGTTGATTCGTATATCCTTTAAATTTAGATTTCCAGGTGATTCCGTAATTTCCAAAAAGCCCGTCAACTTTGCAATCCGGCCCCGGATCAGCTGCATTCCAGGTTTGATTGTCGTATAGACCAGGGTGGGACGGATGCATGAAATAGTTGTGGCACACTGCAAAGTCGGCGAACTTTGTTCCAGAAGGCATTGAAGTTGGAGAACGCTCGGGTATCTTTAAAAACTGCAGTCCTGTGTTATCTGTCTGCGCGCCGTTTTCACAGATGCTCCAAACGGGATAATGTTTCAATACGGCGTCCTTCTTGACTGCAGTATAGAGGTCCTTCTGAACATTAGCAACTGCTTTCCAGCTGTTGTTAGCACCTCCCTTTTCACCATTATAGACTATCTCCCAATTGTTGGGTTCATTTAATCCTTCAAAGGCCAATAATGCATTTTCTGCAGACAGTACTTTGCCATTTTTCAATAACTTATGAATATCGGTTCCCCCACTTAAAAGACCATAACTGTATTTGATCCCAGTTTCCTGATGGAGTTGAATCAAGTCAGGAAGTGGAATATCACCTTCATAACCGGTTCTAATCCATTTGATACCTAAGTACTTAATGGCTTTACTTGTCTGTTCCAAAGTTTCGCCACGTACAGATATAGAGGAATTGACACCGATGCTGTTTAGAAATTTACTGACACTGATTGATTTTACGGCTTTGGGTATTGGTTTGGCATTATCTTTAGGATTGACGAGCAAAAGTCCTGTCAAAAAAATGAAATTAAACATATCTTATTGTAAATGGTAACTTGATAGATCAGCTATCTACCTATTTAGCATAATATTAAGCAAAATATTCAAACGATGAAATTATCCATCAAATTAAGTGTTATGTAAATTGGATTGTAATCGCAACAAGTTACATTTGAAATATCCGCTTAACATCCGGTTGCTTCATTGACACACAAAATACCAGATATGATCACAAAAAAAATCAGCTATTTAATAGGATATATTCTACTGATCGCACTGCAGTTAAATGCGCAGGTGAATCAGTTAGCTCTGCCAAAAACCGACATGAAACTTTGGGACAATCGTCCCGCTAAAACCTGGATGGAAGATGCCTATCCAATTGGTAATGGACGCATAGGAGGGATGGTCTTTGGTGGAACGCAAAAGGAACGCATACAATTTAACGACAATACACTTTGGACAGGAAATGAAACCGATAGGGGAATGTACCAAGCCTTCGGAGACCTGTATATCAACTTTGAAAAGGCCGATTCTATTACGCCTAACGATTATAAACGGGCGCTGGATCTTAACACCGCAACTCATCAAATAACCTACACTGCAAATGGTGTGAAGTTTAAACGGGAATACTTTTGCAGCTTTCCGGACAAGGTTATGGTACTGAGATTTACTGCTGATAAGAAAGGTGCGTATTCCGGAGTCATAACATTGAGAGATGAACGCGGCTCCCTGGTTACCAATTCAGGTGCAAATGAAAAAACCTTGCAAATTGCCGGAAACTTAGGCAATGGGATGCTTTATCAAGCTAATGCATTAATAAAGGCAGATGGCGGTTCTGTAAAAGTAGAATCTGATGGGAAGAAAGGAATCCAGCTGCGCGTTGAAAATGCAGATAGCTTCACAATCCTATTTACAGCAGGTACTGACTTTTTGAACGATGCCACGAAGAAATGGAAGGGTGAGTCACCCAATTCAAAGAATAAAAAGGTTCTGGCAGCTGCTTCTGGAAAGCAGTATAGTGGTTTGCTAAACACTCACGTTAAAGATTATAGGTTGCTATCCGACCGGGTTGCTTTAGATCTTGGCAAAAGCAGTGCTGCAACGCTAGCTATGCCGACTTACAAAAGATTGCAGAATTATAAGAAAATCCCTGATCCGGAATTAGAATCGTTGATCTTTCAATATGGCAGATACCTATTAATCAGTTCTTCAAGAAAAGGCGGCTTACCAGCCAATCTTCAGGGGCTTTGGAACAACACCAATAACCCACCTTGGGGAAGTGACTACCATACAAATATAAACTTGCAGATGAACTATTGGTTGGCAGAGCCCACCAATCTGTCTGAATGTGCTGTACCTTATCTGGATCACATCGATGCGATACGGGAAGTCAGAAAGATCAATACTCAAAAGGAATATCCAGGTGTTAGGGGCTGGACGTTAAGAACAGAAAGTAATCCATTTGGTGGGGAAAGCTATACCTGGAATACTCCAGGAAGCGCCTGGTATGCGCAGGCACTATGGGAGCATTACTCTTATGCGAGGGATAAGAGCTATTTGAAGAACTTTGCATACCCGATCATTAAGGAAATCTCTGAATTTTGGGATGACCATTTAAAGCGCAGACCAGATGGAACTTTAGTTTCTCCATTGGGATGGTCGCCAGAGCACGGACCTACAGAAGATGGCGTTACCCATGATCAGCAGATCGTTTACGATCTGTTCACTAACTACATTGAATCAGCAGATATTTTAGGGGTCGACAAAGCTTACAGAGATCATATTGCGGATTTGAGAGCACACTTGCTTAAACCGAAAATTGGTAAATGGGGACAATTGCAAGAATGGGAAACCGATCGGGATGATCCTAAAGATACACACCGTCATGTTTCGCATTTGTTTGGACTGCATCCTGGTAGGGAAATCACTACTATAAATACACCTGAGCTGGCAAAGGCTGCAAGAACAAGTCTGCTTGCCCGAGGCGACGCTTCTACAGGTTGGTCAATGGCATGGAAGATGAACTTTTGGGCTCGTTTGCAGGATGGAGACCACGCTTACGTAATCTTGAAAAACTTTATCACACCCGTAGGTGGATCTGGGATTAATTATAATGAAGGAGGAGGAATTTACGCTAACTTGTTGTGCGCTCATCCCCCTTTTCAAATTGATGGGAATTTTGGATACACAGCTGGAGTTTCAGAAATGCTTGTTCAAAGTCATACTGGTGATCTCCAGATCTTGCCTGCTCTGCCAACAGCTTGGGCAGACGGAAGCGTCAAAGGGTTGATTGCGCGCGGTAATTTTGAAATCACAGACCTGGAATGGAAAAATGGCATGTTGGCGAAGCTGACCATTAAATCGCTTTCAGGCAATGATTGCCAGATCCGCACATTAAATTCCGTTAAGGCTGGTTTCAACATATTGTCAAAAAAGGAATCTGGAAAGGACTTTATATATAGCTTTAAAACCCAGGCAGGTAAGTCTTACAGTTTTAGCGCTACAAACTAATGTTTGGAATACGATGATGTTGAAAAAGACTTTAACTTTTGCAGCATGAGGAATTATAGAATTGATTTTGCTGGAAGAACGGATTAATTACCTCCTATACTATAAAATCAGCTGTCCAAATGAAAGATATAGTTAATGTTAACGGTGTGTTAAAGGAAATCTTTACTGTTAAATATTTGGCAGATAGTTTATTTTTCTTTTATATTAGGTGCTTCTAACCAATTCACTTATTCTCTCTTTATGAATTTTAAACGCTCAGTTCTCGCATTAGCCCTTATTTCGTTAATTTCATTCGCTTTTATTAAGAAAGGCGTAGATCCTGTAGACAACATTGTAACTGCTTTGCAAAAGTGGAACGACACCAATCCTCAGGAAAAAGTTTATTTACAGACTGATAAACCTCACTACGTGGTGGGAGACACCATTTGGTTTAAGGCTTATGTTACCATAGGTAGCAAGCATCAATTGTCTGCAATGAGTGGCGCCTTGTTTGTTGACCTC
>JACMPF010000173.1 GCA_014377665.1 Pedobacter sp.
AGATCAAAAATAAGATAAATTTTTATCAACTGAAGGAAGTCTTTCTACGCTGGAAGAAAAGCGTTTGGAAATTTCGATTCTTTTAACGTAATTTATGATATCAAAATAATATCACTATGTATCAGGAAAAAATTATCACTCCGCCATCTGGCTACCTAACATTCGCATTGTTTATTGTTCTATTAATTGGAGGAATAACAGCTATAGCGACCCAACATTTTATATTGGGTTCAATAACATTATTCCTCAACTTTGTACTGGTCCTGCCTGGCCTCATCATTAATAATCCAAATGAATCAAAAGTACTCACCTTATTCGGGAAGTACGTTGGAACTGTAAAAACAGACGGATTTTTCTGGGTGAATCCTTTAACTGTTAAAAAGAAAGTATCCTTAAAAGCAAGAAACCTAAATGGGCATCAGATCAAGGTGAACGATAAACTGGGAAATCCTATTGAAATCGCTGCAGTTGTTGTTTGGCAGATCCAGGAGACTGCAAAGGCCATGTTTGCCGTTGAAGATTATTTACAATACGTTACCATTCAAAGTGAAGCCGCAGTTAGACACCTCGCAAATATATTTCCTTATGATAACTTCGAAGACGAAGAAGCCACAATAACGTTGAAGGATGGTGCAGAGAAAGTGAGTACATTATTGGAAGCTGAATTGAGCGAGCGATTATCCAGAGCAGGCATTCAGGTTTTGGAAGCCCGAATATCACATCTTGCTTATGCACAAGAAATTGCGAGTGCCATGTTGCAGCGTCAGCAGGCAACTGCTGTAATCGCTGCAAGAAAACTCATTGTAGAAGGTGCGGTTGGGATGGTAGAAATGGCGCTAGAGCGTTTATCGGAAAAAAATATTGTCGAGCTTGATGAAGAACGCAAAGCTGCAATGGTAAGTAATTTATTGGTGGTTCTTTGCGGAGACAGAAATGTTCAACCAGTTGTGAATACGGGAACCCTTTACAATTAAAATGGAGTAATATAGAATGTCTGAAAAGGATAAGAAAGCGTTTGTACTGAGGATTAAACCTGAGGTAATGAAAGAGATTGAGCAATGGGCGGGTGATGAATTCAGAAGTATAAACGGGCAGATTGAATTCTTACTCCATGAGGCGCTCAAAGCAAAAAGAAAACGCAGCAAGATTAAAAATTCAGAAGATTGACTTAACTTTACTTTCAACTAACTATAGATAGCATGAGAGAAGTGGTTATAGTGTCGGCGGCAAGAACACCCATCGGCAGTTTCGGAGGGTCATTGTCTGGATTTTCAGCAACCCAATTGGGCGGCATCGCAATAAAAGAAGCAGTCGAACGCGCCGGTATCAAGCCGGAAGATGTTCAGGAAGTTTATATGGGGAATGTGCTCTCGGCTAACATTGGCCAAGCTCCTGCAACGCAGGCTGCTAAGTTTGCCGGTCTTCCCGATGTTCCGGCGACTACAATTAATAAGGTTTGTGCCTCTGGTACTAAAGCTATAATGCTGGCCGCTCAAAGCATTGCATTAGGTGGAGCAGATATCATTGTTGCAGGCGGAATGGAGAGCATGAGCAATGTACCATACTACCTAGATAAAGCCCGCAATGGCTATCGATTGGGTCATGGGCAGTTAATTGATGGTTTGCTAAAAGACGGCCTGTGGGACGTTTATAACGATTTCCATATGGGATCCGCCGCAGAATTGTGCGCTTCGGAATGTAATTTTAGTCGGGAAGAACAAGATGCTTTTGCCATCAGTTCATATAAAAAAGCACAGTCCGCACAGCAAGAAGGTCGGTTTGCCAAGGAAATCATTTCCGTTGAGAGTAAAGATCGGAAAGGTGAGGTGACAATCATTGATAAAGACGAGGAGCCTTTTGCTGTTAATTTTGAAAAAATACCTGGCCTGAAACCTGTATTCAAGAAAGACGGGACAGTTACTGCGGCGAACGCTTCTGCATTAAATGACGGCGCAGCGGCGCTAGTGTTAATGAGTGCAGACAAAGCGGCAGAACTCGGTTTAAAACCTTTAGCAAAAATCCTGGCGTATGCAGATGCCCAGCAAGCTCCAGAATGGTTTACTACAGCACCTTCTAAAGCTATTCCACTCGCATTAAAGAGCGCAGGTAAGCAATTGTCAGATGTTGACTTTTTCGAGATAAATGAAGCATTTTCTGTAGTTTCATTAGCAAATAATAAAGAGATGGCATTAGATGCAGAGAAGGTAAATTTGAACGGTGGAGCTGTATCGCTTGGCCACCCACTGGGAGCCTCTGGTGCTAGAATTGTAGTCACATTACTGTCAGTTCTTGCCCAAAACAATGGAAAAATTGGTGTTGCCGGCATTTGTAATGGTGGAGGTGGCGCAAGTGCCATTGTAATTGAGAACTTAGGATAATGAAAAGTAGATTTATCGGATCAATTACGGCTGTTTGGTTATGTTGTATTTGCATATTATCAAATGCTCAACACAGTTTCCAATTGAATAATGGATCGATTATGGCTAAGTTTCAGGATTCACTAGTCAAAATTAGCGATGAGGTATTTACTGCCCAAACTACTGGTACTCGTTTCTCCAGGAACGCCGCTTTTATTAAGACGCTTGTTAATTCATTGAAAACACCCACATCTTTCAGCTACCCTTTTGATTCTTTGAAGAGGCTGAGCATCGTCAAATCTCCAGACAATTCATTTAGGATTATTTCTTGGTTTATACCTCTTGATGATGGTAGTTACCGTTTTTTTGGGACGGTACAAATGGCTACAAAAGATGGTAGGCTCAAGTTATATCCCTTGATCGACAATACCGACAACATCTTTGATGCGAATGTGATTCTCGACAATAAAAATTGGTACGGGGCTCGTTATTATGAAATAGTTCCTGTGATTGTAAATGGTCGCCAACCTTATTATGTTCTTGTAGGCTGGAAAGGCAATAATACGAAAACAACAAAAAAGGTGCTGGATGTACTGTCCTTTGAAAAAGATCAGCCAATCTTCGGCAAGCCAGTATTCGAAGGCCCAAAGGGTAGCACAGCAAAAAACAGGATTGTGTTTGAGTATAATAAGCTAAATTCAATGACCCTAACCTTCGATAATACTATAAATATGATCGTTTTTGATCACCTCGCCCCGTTCGCTGATGATATGGTTGGAAATTATCAATATTATGCCTCAGATCTGAGCTTTGATGCGTATCAAATTTTAAATGGCACGCTTAAACTTGTTGAAAACGTAGAACTCAAGAATGATCCAAATAATATGGATGAATTGTACGTTGATCCGAAAGATAAAAAAACAATAGCTATAAAAAAGCTATAAGTTTGAAAGTTTGCCTCTCGGTAACTATCTTGCACATTGAACTAACTTTAATTACTAAAAAACTAAGATGAGTACAACTAATTTGGATACCCCAAATGACTTTTTTGAGAGTAAAGTTTTAGGACATCCTGCAGGGCTGTTTGTTTTATTCTTTACAGAGATGTGGGAAAGGTTTTCGTATTACGGAATGAGGGCCTTACTTGTCCTTTTCTTAACTTCTTCTTTAACAGATATTAATCCTGGTTGGGGATGGCCTAGAGAGCATGCATTGGCTATATACGGTTCTTACACAGGGCTTGCTTACCTTACCCCCATATTAGGTGGATATATTGCCGATAGAATTATTGGTTACCGCTGGGCTGTTTTAGTCGGCGCATTCTTGATGACTTTAGGTCACCTTTCCATGGCAATGGAGTTTCATCAGGCTTTCATGTATTTAGGTTTGGGCTTGTTAGTTATCGGTAACGGATTTTTCAAACCAAACATGACCTCTGTGCTATCGCAGATGTATAAGAAACATTCAGATAAGAAAGATGGAGCCTATACGATATTCTATATGGGCGTAAATTCGGGTGCATTCTTAGGTATGCTACTCTGCGGTTATATTGGCGAAAACCCAAATTGGGGATGGAGCTGGGGCTTTGGGCTCGCTGGTATTTTCATGTTTATAGGAATGCTACAGTTTTATTTTACTCAGGGAATATTCGGCGAAATTGGCTTGAAGCCATTGAAGAATCAGGTTGAAGAAGTTTCAGACAACCTAGAGGAGTCGACCAGAAATCCCTTCTCCACCTTCGATTCAATCCTAGTTGCTTTAATTTCAGTGATTGGTCTTGCGTGGATTATAAACGATCCGGTATCTAAGATAACCTCCTTTAACCTGTTTAACTTTAAAGTAGGAAGTCTTGATGGCAGTAACTTCATGATCATGATCGCCTTAGTGCTATTTTTGTTTATCCTTGTTAAGAGGATATCACAATATACTCCTGTACTTCGCGACAAAATGATCGCCGTTATTGTCTTGGCGTTTATTACTATCTTCTTCTGGGCCTCATTCGAGCAAGCAGGCGGTTCCATGACGATTTTTGCTAAGGATTACACGCAACGTGTGCTTACTGGAGATTCTAAAGTAATCTTTAATGTCGTCAATACGTTGATTACAGTAGTTCCTCTGGTAATCATTTCCTACGTATTGTTTAAGTTATTTGCGAAGACCTTTGCCAAGTATGCACTGGGCAATCTAATTCTTGCGTCGGGATTTATTATAATTTGGGGCATCGTGATCTACATGCTATCTAATCAGTATAGCGAAGTTAAATCAGAAGTTCCAGCCACCTGGTTTGGTATTCTGAATTCATTGTTTATTATCAGCCTTGCGCCTATTGTTTCTAAACTTTGGGAGAGTAAGTACAATCCTTCTGCAACTATGAAAAATGGTTTCGGTATGATTCTATTGGGTATTGGATTTGGAGCGCTAGCGTACGGATCAAGTTCCATTCCACAAGGAGCAGCTGTTGCAGCAGTTAGTATGATATGGCTGGTTTTAGCATACTTGTTCCATACTTTAGGAGAATTATTCATCTCACCAGTTGGACTTTCTTATGTAAGTAAATTAGTTCCCGGCAGAATGATAGCAATTATGTTTGGTATTTGGTATCTGGCCATCGCCATCGGTAACAAAATTGCAGGAACTATGGGTGGAAAGATTGACGAGATCACGGCTAAGTATTCTATGACTACTTTCTTTCTAATTTTCACATTAATTCCAATAGGAATAGGCTTATTGGTAATGATGCTGTCGCCAATTATGAAGAAGCTAATGCATGGCGTAAAGTAACCTATATTCATGGTTGAAAACATCACCATAGAGGAAATTCAAGATTTTAAAGGAAAATATCCGAAGCAACTTTGGTCGCTATTTTTCTCTGAAATGTGGGAACGATTCTGCTTCTACGGAATGCGTGGAATGCTTACGTATTTTATGGTAACGCAGTTATTGATGAATGATGTAGATGCTAATCTTCAATATGGTGCTACACAAGCATTTGTATACGCCTTTACTTTTATTGGGGGATTGTTCGCTGATAAGATCCTTGGCTTCAGAAAATCACTTTTTTGGGGTGGTATTTTAATGATAGTAGGGAGTGCAATTCTTGCTTACGACCCTCATCAGTTTTTCTTCCTTGGAATCAGCTTTACTGTTGTTGGAACAGGTTTTTTCAAGCCGAATATTTCAACTATGGTAGGAAAACTTTACCGTTCTGACGACATTCGTCGTGATGCAGGTTTTTCAGTATTCTATGCTGGTATAAATATAGGTGCTTTGCTAGGCGGATATGCCTGTATTGCTATTGGGAAACAATACTCCTGGCATCTGGCATTTGGACTTGCTGCTATCGTAATGACAATAAGTTTAATTACTTTTTTATTCACTCAAAAGACTTTGGGACCAATTGGATTGCCCCCTTCAGATGAAGAGAAAGTTGTTGATGAGACCTTTGTGGGCATTGATGAAAAGGTTCAGCCTGAGCCCGCAACTATAAAAAGAAAATCCATAAATAAAAAGTGGTTTGATTATGCCGTATATGCTGGCACTTTAGCTGTGGTACCGCTGATCATGGTTATGGTAGCAAAAACCCAGTACACCGATTGGTTCATGTATACCATTGGCCCGGCTACGCTGGTCTATCTATTTTATGAGATGTCTAAATACAATGCTGCAGCGCGTAAGAAACTGGCGGCTGCCCTGGTGTTTATCTTGTTTTCGATCGTTTTTTGGGGAATCTATGAACAAAGTGGGGGCTCACTTGCATTATTCGCAGCGAGAAACCTCGACAATCAGCTATTAGGAAGTATAACTTTAGATCCGAACGGGGTAAACAACTCTGCAAACTCCCTATTTGTTATCATTTTTGCTTTTCTGATTAGCTTGATTTGGATTGCTATGGCAAAGAAGAAAATCGAACCAAATACCATCATTAAGTTTGGGATGGGCTTCTTGTTTTTGGGAGCGGCTTACTTTCTTTTCTATTCTACACGTTTCTTTGCGACTCCTGAGGGCATTGCTTCTCTTGATGTGTTTACAATTGCTTATTTTGTTGTCACTATTGGAGAGCTTTGCCTTTCACCCATTGGCTTATCGATTATGACAAAATTGTCGCCTCCAAAGCTGCAAGGCGTAATGATGGGAATGTGGTTTTTGGCGAGTGCATATGGACAGTACGTAGCAGGTTTGTTAGGCGCTAACCTTTCCGAAGCTGGTGAGAATGACAGTGCTTTACAGAAACTGATTACCTATACAGACGGATATAAACAGCTTGCAATATATTCCATCATCGCGGGAGTAATATTGATTGCAATATCGCCTCTTGTAAAAAAGCTAATGCAAGAAGTGAAGTAAATCCTTAACTTCGTGCTTTTAAATCAGAATACGTGTCAGACAGTCTAGTAATCATCCCTACTTATAATGAGAAAGAAAATATCGAAAAGATCATTAGAAAGGTTTTCTCTTTAAGCTTCTTTTTCGAAATCCTTATCATAGATGATGGTTCACCCGATGGCACCGCCGAAATTGTAAAACAGTTGCAACAGGAATATCCGGCTTTACACCTGGAACAACGAACAGGAAAACTTGGATTAGGTACCGCTTATATTCATGGGTTCAGATGGGCACTGGAGAGAACTCAATACGAGTATATTTTTGAGATGGATGCTGATTTCTCGCATAATCCTGATGATTTAATTAGACTTAGAACAGCATGTACTGTGGGGGCAGATATTGCCATTGGTTCAAGGTACGTTAAAGGTGTTAATGTTGTGAACTGGCCAATGAGTAGGGTATTAATGTCGTATTTTGCTTCCATGTACGTGAGAATTATAACGGGTATATCGATACAAGACGCTACAGCAGGGTTTAAATGTTACAAGAGAGAGGTACTTGCAACAATTCCATTGAATAAAATAAGATTTGTTGGTTATGCCTTTCAAATTGAAATGAAGTTCACAGCCATCAATTATGGTTTCAATGTGATTGAGGTTCCAATCATATTTACTGACCGCACAGAAGGGACTTCCAAGATGAGCACAAGAATCTTCAGGGAAGCTTTTTTAGGGGTTATTCAAATGAAGATCTCAAGCTGGTTCAGAAAATACGAGAGAAAGCCGGCAGCTTAAGCTTTTTCAGATTTACCATCCCTAATCATTTCTCCAAAAGTCTGGCCTTTGTCCATAGCTGAGATTATCTTAACTATCCTATTTGTTCTGGTAGGGTCTGTCTTTGCTGAGTTGAGCCAATTGATGTACCAGTTTTGATGAGATTTCGGCAACTTTAGAAAACTTTCAAGCAGTTTTCGCTCATCAGACAAACATATTTCCAGATCTTGAGGTATCTCAATCTTAAAGTCTTTATCTTCTTCGAGCTGAACATCCACGACTCTGCCAGCCTCTTTTCTTAGCTGCTTTCTAAGACTGGCTTTCAATGCAATTATAAAATCGCCTTCTCCCATTGGAACTGTAGCAACGCCCTCAATTTCAACGTTATCAAGCTTCCCTTTTACACGAAAACTCTTCTTACAATCTTTCTTAATCTCTTGAGCCATTGCCGCTGGAAGAAAAATGTAGCTCCAACCGGTCTTTTCGCCCATTTCAGCGAAACGCTCAATTTCTGCCTTGAATTCAATCATGCTTGAAATTACTAGAATTTCTCTTCGATTCCCAATCCAAACAAAGCAAAATCATATTTAACCGGATCCATGGGGTCTAATAATGACAGCTGACTACTAAGCTCTAAGGCGGTAACCCAGTCTGTTTGTTTTCTATTAATCATTCCCAGTTTCCTGGCTACCCTATCTACATGAACATCACAAGGGCATATAAGTTGCGATGGTTTTAAATGATTCCATAAACCGAAATCAACTCCTTTATTGTCTTTCCTAACCATCCATCGTAAAAACATGTTGAGGCGTTTGCAGGTTGATTTCTGCATGGGAGAGGAAACGTGCTTAATTGTGCGACCAGGGAAATCCGGTAAGGAAAAGAAATACGATCTGAAATGGTTTAGTGAGCGCTCAATTCCAAAAGCCAGCCCCGATTCTGGAACAAGAAATGCGGATTCAAGCGTGTCCGACTGTTGATAATGGTAGTTGAAGAAAGCGACAAAATACAGCAGATCCATATCGTTAAAAGTTCTGTGTTTGAATCCCAAAAGCCGCTTTAAATCTTCCGAACCATGGTTTAACATGAAGTCGTATGGAGCATTATCCATGCGATTGAACAACTCATTGCATTTATTGATAATCGTTTTCCGTTGTCCCCAGGCTAAAATTGCCGCAAAGAATGCGGCAATTTCTACGTCTTGTTTCATTGTATACTGGTGGGGTATACAGATAGGATCGTTAGCAATAAATGATGGTTGATTGTATTGATCAGTCTTTAAATCTAAGAAATCCTTCAGTTCGAGAAACTCCAATTATTTTAGTGCTTGTTCAAGATCTGCAAGCAGATCATCAATGTCCTCTACCCCTACGCTCAACCTCAGAAGATTATCAGTAACGCCTACCTTTTCACGCTCTTCTTTAGGAATAGATCCGTGAGTCATTGTTGTTGGGTGGTTGATTAGAGATTCCACTCCGCCCAAAGATTCTGCAAGGGTAAATACTTTGAAAGAGGAAGCCACGCGAAACGTCTCTTTCAAGTCGGCATCCTTGATGGTAATTGAAACCATACCACCAAAACCGCGCATTTGCTTTTTAGCAATATCATGGTTCGGATGATCTTCAAAACCTGGCCAATAAATCTTATCGATCTTTGGATGGTTTTTAAGAAAATGAGCTACTTTTTCGCCGTTTTCGCAATGGGCTTTCATTCTAAGGTGAAGTGTCTTGATACCTCTCAATACAAGAAAAGCATCTTGAGGTCCAGGTGTAGCTCCACAAGCATTATAGATGAACCACAGATCTTTGTATAATTGATCATCGTTTACCAATAAAGCGCCCATAACCACGTCAGAGTGGCCTCCAATATATTTGGTAACTGAATGCATTACAATATCTGCGCCTTGATCCATTGGATTTTGCAAGTATGGTGATGCAAAAGTATTATCGACCGCTAATAGTAAACTATTGCTTTTGGTTATCTTCGCAATACCTTCAATATCAATGATTCTCATCGTAGGGTTGGTTGGTGTTTCAATCCAGACTAACTTTGTATTTTCATTAATATGAGGAATAATATTTTCAGGCTTGGATAAGTCCAGGAAATGAAACTTCAATCCATATTTTTCATAGATTTTGGTGAAAATCCTGTAGGAACCTCCATAAAGATCATTCCCGGTTATTACTTCATCCCCAGGTTTGAGCATACGAAGAACTGCATCTGTAGCACCCATTCCACTTGAAAATGCAAGCCCGTATTTTGCGTTTTCAAGTGCAGCGAGGCAGTCTTCAAGGGCTTTACGAGTAGGATTTGTTCCTCTGGAGTACTCATAGCCTTTGTGATCACCTGGCGATTTCTGTGCGTAAGTTGAAGTCTGATATATTGGGGTCATAACTGCTCCTGTGGTTGGATCAGGCTCCTGACCTGCGTGTATTGCTTTAGTTGCGAACTTCATGTTGTGTTTTTAGTGTGTGGGTTTTAATATGCTCTTGCAAAAAGAACACGTTGTGTTGATGGCTTGCCGCTGTAGATACAAAGACCGTCCTCCAGCTTGTTATCCAAAGGTATACATCTGATGGTTGCCTTTGTTTCCTCTTTAATCTTTTGCTCGGTCTCGGGTGTACCATCCCAATGTGCAGAAATGAAACCTGCTTTACCATCAAGTAGCTCCCTAAACTCATTATAAGAGTTTGCTTCGGTGATATGTTCTGTTCTAAAGTTTAAAGCCTTGTTGAATATATTAGACTGAATATCTTCCAGTAATTGGGCAATGTACATATCCAGACCTTCCTGAGGTACAGTTTGCTTTTCACGAGTATCTCTTCTTGCCAACTCGACAGTCCCATTTTCCATGTCACGGCCACCGATTGCAAGCCTTATAGGCACGCCTTTTAATTCATACTCCGCAAATTTGAAACCAGGGCGCTGGGTGTCCCTATCATCGTATTTTACGGAGATACCTAGTCCTTTCAGTTTTAATTTTAACTCATCTACGAAGGTGGATATCTTTTGTAATTCATCATCGTTTTTATAGATTGGAACAATGACAACCTGTATTGGAGCAAGTTTTGGTGGCAACACTAAACCAGCATCATCACTGTGAGCCATGATCAAGGCACCCATTAATCGAGTAGACACCCCCCATGAACTGGCCCATACATGTTCTATTTTACCTTCCTTGTTGGTAAATTTCACATCAAATGCTTTCGCAAAATTCTGACCTAAAAAGTGTGAAGTTCCAGCTTGCAATGCCTTGCCATCCTGCATCAAAGCTTCGATGCAATAGGTATCCAATGCTCCCGCAAATCGCTCATTAGGAGTCTTGATACCTTTAACAACCGGAACAGCCATCCAATTCTCAGCAAAGTCCGCATAGACATCGAGCATTTGCCTCGTTTCTGCAATAGCCTCATCAGCAGTTGCATGAGCCGTATGGCCTTCCTGCCACAAAAATTCAGTAGTACGCAGAAAAAGTCTCGTTCGCATTTCCCATCTTACCACATTTGCCCATTGATTGATCAGCAAGGGAAGATCTCTATAGGATTGAATCCAGCCTTTGTAGGTGTTCCATATTATAGTTTCAGAAGTTGGACGAACAATCAGTTCTTCTTCGAGTTTCGCTGTCTCATCAACAATGATGTTTCCATTTCCATCATTTTTTAGGCGATAGTGTGTCACTACGGCACATTCTGTCGCAAATCCCTCTACATGGGAAGCTTCCTTAGAGAAAAATGACTTAGGAATGAATAACGGAAAATAAGCATTACTGTGCCCAGTATCTTTGAACTTTTGATCTAAAACCGACTGTATTTTCTCCCAAATAGAGTACCCATAAGGTTTAATGACCATGCAACCTTTAACTGAGGAATGTTCTGCGAGGTCAGCTTTTATAACAATGTCGTTATACCACTGGGAATAGTCTTCGTTTTTACTTGTAATGCCTTTGCTCATAGCTGTCTGGAACGTTTTTTGTGTTAAATCGCTTGTAATGTACGATGCAAATTTATAAATTTATACCTACAAAAAAATTGGAACACACAAAACTCATATATATATGAAACCAAATCATTTATTCACCAGCATGCTTGCCGTAACAGCGTTAGTTGTAACTTCCTGTTCTACACCGAGGATTGCCCAGCAGGGAGCGGTTACCGATGATGTATACAATAGCAATGCACAAGCTAAAGTATATGTACCGGCGCCCGTAAGGACGGTTCAACCTGCGACACAGGAATATCAGGAAGATGATTATTACGGGACAAGTGACCCATATTATGAAATGGATTATTCATCAAGGATCAACAGATTTTCATACGGGTCAGCTTGGAGATCTTACTATGATCCATATTTTTATGGTTATAATGACTTTTACGGTGGATTCGGCGGCGGGTTTGGCTGGGGAAGCTTATATTCTCCATTTTATGGTTATAACAATTGGGGCTTCAATAACTGGGGCTGGAACAATTGGGGGTATAATAACTATTATGGCGGCGGATTTGGAGGCTACTATGGTGGCGGATTTTTAGGAGGCGGTTATTATGGTGGTGGTTATTACACTGGAAGAACTACAAATGTGCAAGACTATAAGGCAAGACCTTATGTTGGAAGAGAAAATGGAGTTGGAACAAATCGTGGAATGGCTAGGTCTACCACTAGAAGATCTGACGTAAATGGTAATCCTATTTTGGAGAGAAGCAGGTCTGAAAGATATAATCCAAACGACAGAGCGTCTTCAGTTCCAAGCAGATCAGATCGTTCTAACACTCCTGTTCAAAGCAGACCAACAAGAACTGAATCGGCCCCTGCAAGAACACAGCAGCCAACTTATTCTCCACCTGCAAGATCAGATGGTGGTTCACGTAGCAGCGGATCCTCATCTTCAGGAAGCAGTGGAAGTAGTGGTGGCGGTGCAAGACCTACCAGAGCAGGTAGAGGATAGTGTAAAATTAACGATCGACATATAAATGAAAAAACTTTTATTTTCCCTAGCTGCTATAGTAGTTGCTTCAGGAACCTCATACGCGCAGAGTTACGCACCTGACGCATTAAGATTTTCACAAACCAATTTTGGAAGTTCAGCCAGGTTTAAAGGTATGGCAGGTGCTCAAATTGGAGTTGGCGGAGATATGGGATCAATCACATCTAATCCTGCAGGTTTAGGCCTTTTCACCAAATCTGAATTTAGTCTAACTCCCGAATTCAATAGCATGAAGGGTTCTGCAAATTATTTAAATACCAATACCTCATCATCAAAGGAAAGTTTAAATCTTAATAATCTTGGAGTGGTATTATATAGTCCTACATACAGAGCCAAAGGTCAGGATACACAAACGGGATTGATAAGTTCTGTATTCGGATTTGGATATGCCAGAAACAACGATTTTAGCGCCGACTTTAGCTATGGGGGAATTAACCCAACAAATTCTATCGCAGACTTTTATGCGGAACGTGCAAATGCATCTGGACAAGCACCCGATAATTTGGGTACTAGTTCGTTAGCAAGAATGGCTTATGACGGTTATTTAATCGGCTATGGGCCAGCGAATCCTTCGGTTCCAGGTTCTCCAAATATTTATTTTCCTGAAACAGACATAAATAATATGCAAAGGAAAAGCGAAATCAGATCTGGATCAACTTCTGAGCTAACTGCGGCGGGTGCACTAAACATATCAAATCAAATTTATCTTGGCGCAAGTGTAGGACTTGTAAACATTCGATATGTGAATAACAGTGAATATACTGAAGGAGGTTTTAATGTGACTGAAAACTCCAATTACAGCTTATCCATGAGACAAAATCAGGAAACAACCGGTTCGGGAATAAACGGTAGGTTGGGCATTATCTTTAGACCAGTAAGCAATTTCAGAGTCGGTGCTACATTCCAGACGCCAACATGGTTATTAATTGAGGACAATTATACCGTTACACTTGATACCCGAATAGCTACTGGTGCAGCAGCGGGAAATTATGTTAGTGATCCTGAAAATAGCCCTTTTAGATATAAACTTCGTACGCCTTTAAAAGGTTCTCTTGGAGTTAGTTACATAGTGGCACAAAAAGCATTGCTTACGGCTGATATTGACTATACCGATTACTCTACCATTCAATTTTCTAATGATATAAACAGCAGTGATCCAAATAGAATTAGAGCAGAAAACGCTAATGTTAAAGCTAACTATAAAGAGGCTTTCAATTATCGTTTAGGAGTAGAGTACAAGTTAGATAATGCTTTCAGTTTACGAGGTGGATATGGATTAAATGGTAGTGCAATAAAAGTGGATGATAGTAGTTATTTTGATGCAAAGATATACTCAGGTGGATTAGGATATAGAGTAGACAATTATTATTTTGACGTTGCTTATCAGCGTTTTCAAACAAATACAGTGTTGGCGCCTTATGAGTTAAATGACTTTTCAGAACCGGCAGCAAATATCAAAACAACAAGAAATAACGTATTTCTAACATTTGGAGTAAGATTTTAATTAATGATTTAGAGGAAATCCACTCCTAGCCAATATTTCATCCACTCTTTTTTCGATATTTAAATCCTTTATCAATTCAGGAGCATGATGTGGCTTTTTACGTGCCTCTATAATGATCGGACCATCACAGCCCCAATGTTTATTGATGGTTGATTCAGACACCCCGTAAATGTCTGTAGCTGGATTACTTCTGGTAAAGGTGATCCAAATTAAATTATTAATATTTGCCGATGTAAATTCAGAATCATCGCAAATCACGATAATGGCCAATCCTGATAGGTCGTGTTTCTCCAGTGCGTGAGATAAAGTTAACACTTGCGTTTGCGTTGTTTTAGTATCCACGTAGGGACTAGCTGTAATTGTTGCAATTCCTGCAACAGCGATTCTTAAATCCGAAAAATCAAAAGGTAGCTCTGCTATGAACTCAAGGTCTGTAAATAACTTCCGTTTAATTTCTCCAGCGGCTGCAAATGCAACTTTAGAACCTGAATTTAGCCCCTCTCCACTGTAGTCAAGGGTATCAATAGTAGTTTGTGTATAGAAATGGAGATCTCGTCGAAAATCCATTCTACACAAAACATGTTGCATAAATGCAGATAGGTCATGTGTGTCAAGGGTTGCATCGTCTTCCTGAGCAGCGATGAATAGATACTTCGCGAGGCTCAGTTGGTTTTTACCTAAAATGTGATTGGCGATGGTTAAAATTTCCTGAGGTCTCCGCTCCTTCAAGTAAGGAGTATATCGCTCGCTGCCTATTGCGAACAAGAGTGGATGTACCCCTGCTGCATCTACAGCGTTAACTTCTTTTAACCCATGAATTTCTTTGGGTAATGCTGAACCAGATATTTCATGAATCAATGCCCCAAAGCTGGTATCTTCTTGAGGTGGACGACCAACAACCGTAAAAGACCAAATTGCGTCTTTGCGATGGTAAACGTTATGAACTTTCATTAAAGGAAAAGGGTGTGTTAGACTATAATAGCCTAAATGATCGCCAAATGGACCTTCTGGCTTGGTCTCATTTGGATAGACTGTTCCAGTTATAACGAAATCGGCGTCAGCAGAAATACAGAATCCTTCGTCATCATAAAAGTACCTAAATCTTCTATTTCCTACAACGCCTGCAAATGTCATTTCAGACAAACCCTCAGGTAATGGCATTACCGCTGCAAGCGGATGAGAAGGTGGACCGCCAACAAAAATACTTACTTTCAAAGGTTGGCCTTTGGCATTCGCTTTTGATTGATGCACACCTATACCCCTATGAATCTGATAATGCAATCCAATCTCCTTATTTATTTCATAATCATTTCCAGAGAGTTGAATTCGATACATCCCAAGATTAGCACTCAGTATTCCAGCCTTGTCAGGATCTTCAGTATAAACCTGAGGCATAGTGATGAATGGACCGCCATCCATAGGCCAGTTAACGATCTTCGGTATGGCATCAATTGTAGTCTTTTGGAATGAAGACTTATTAAATCTTTGTTTTAAAGGTAATGCTGTGAGTGCTGTAAAGGCAATTCCAGGTAGTTTAAAAGGATTTTTAAGGGCCTTAACCGGATCAGAACGTAAGTTAACTAATTGTTCAACTTGCTCAAGACTATCTCTAAACATAAATTTAGACCGTTCCAGTGTTCCGAAAAGATTTGAGACTGCTGGAAACTTGCTTCCTTTAACCTTTTCAAAAAACACTGCTGGACCTTGCTGATCATATACTCGCATATGTATCGCGGCCATCTCTAGGTAAGGATTTACTTCTTCTTTAATTCTAATCAGATGGCCGTGTTTCTCGAGATCAGAAACGCATTCGGCTAAGCTCTTATATCCCATGGTTTACCAAAGGTATTAAAAAAGAAAACGTCATACCGGCCTAGCATGACGTATGGAAAAAATATGAATTTAAGATTATTTTTTGCCTAAGAATGACCTTAACATCCACGTAGTTTTTTCTTTAAACTGCATGAATTTGTTCACCATATCATTTGTACCGTCGTCGCCAGCAGTTTCTGAAGCCTCCATAATATCACGTTCAAGCTGAATTAGCTGAGCCATATCTTCTATCAATGAATCTACCATTGCGAGATCATTCATTCCAATCGTATTAATTTCCTTGATCGCACTTTCTTTAATGTAGTCAGCGAAGCGACTATGTGGTGGTTTTCCGAGAGTTAGCACACGTTCTGCAATCTCGTCAATTGTTAATTGAGCATTTGTGTAAAGTTCTTCAAACTTGATATGTAGAGTAAAGAAATTTTGACCCTTGATGTTCCAATGGCATCCTCTCAACTTCTGATAATGAATGTGGTAGTTCGCTAAATATTCATTTAGTAAATCTACAACTGGCTTGACAGCTTTTTCACTTAAGCTTATTTCTTTTGCGTCCATAATAATATGTGTTATTTTGTCCCTCGTAGTAAGCGAAAGTATAAAGTAAACAACAGGAATCACTATTGGTTTGAAAAATGTTATAGCAGCAAGGAACAATAGTAAAAAGGAAAATTCGTTTAAAAAGAGTATTTAGTTTGCAACCACCAACAAACATGCTTTATTTATATTATTCGTATAATTGCCCATTGATAATTTTATTAAACATTAATGTATAAATATCTTAGTCTATCAGCTTTTGCTATCATCATTAATATCAGTTCAATAAAGGCCAGTCCATATCTGATCAAAAAGATTACAAGAGATTCTATTGGCGTAGAAAACAACAACGGAAAAAGGGTTATCATTCATCAAATAGATGCTAAGGATACCTATTATTCAATCGCAAGAAGATATGGTTCGAACCCAAAAGATATAATGAGCTTCAATGACAACAAGTTTCTTCAGATTGGAGTTGTTATCAAAGTCCCTACAAATATTCCATTTTTAAGATCGTCTGGTATTTCGCAAACCGTTAAAGTTCCAGCATCTACTTCTTCCCCCCTACCAATTAATAAGGAGTCTTTGATCGAGCACGCTGTCGCTAAAAAGGAAAATCTTAATATGCTTGCCGAGAAATTTGGAACAACAGTTGATGAGATTAAACGAATTAATAATCTAAAGTCTATAAACCTTCAGATCGGACAGATTTTGAAAATACCTACAAAGAATGCCGCAGAAGAAGTTTCCAATATTATCGCTACCAATCCTGAAAAGTCTTTGGCAACCATTATCACAAGTTATCCAAAACCTACTGAGCAGAATAAACCAGCCGTGACTTCTGATCCAAAATTTGCGACTAAAGATGATTTCATAGAGCATATCGTTGCCGGAAATGAGACCATGTACTCCATTGCTACCAGTTATAAAATGACAATGGATCAGCTTAAAGCAAAAAATCATCTTAATGATAATTCCCTGCGTGTAGGTCAGAAATTGCTCATCAAGGGTCAATATGCCGTTAAACCTAAATTTATACCTCCTGTTTCAACTCTGGCTATAGACAGTATAAATTCTTTAAAAGACCCGTCTTTAAGATATCCACCTAGCCGATATGGTTTAAACCAAGTTGATGAAAAGGGAACTGCGACCTGGATTGCTGATCAGGATCTCGACCCGACTAAAATGCTTGTTCTGCACCGTTCCGCACCAATTGGAACTGTAATGAAAATAACTAATCCAATGAGCAACCGTACAACTTTCGCCAAGGTTGTTGGTAAATTTACTGAAAACGAATCCACAAAAGATATTATAATTGTAATGACAAAAGCTGTTGCTGATGCTCTCGGAGCTTTAGACAAAAGATTTTATTGCAATTTAACATACGGCGGACAAGAAAATGAACAAAAATAAGCCCTTCATTATCGGCATAGCGGGAGGAAGTGGATCCGGAAAAACCTTCTTTTTAAACTGTTTTCTTCATCACTTCAAAAATGATGAGGTGACTTTGGTTTCCCAGGATGATTATTATATTCCTGCCGGAGAAATGACGCAGGAGGAGAATAAGCTGTACAATTTTGATTTGCCCTCTACGATAGACGATGAACAGTTTTTACATGACATTAAACAACTAGTAAAAGGAGAAGTTGTCTATAAGAAAGAATACAATTTTAATAACCCACTAGCAATTGTAAAGATTTTGGAGATCAATCCAGCTCCAATCATAATTGTTGAAGGTCTTTTTATTCTACATTTTAAAGATATCGCTGTCCTTTTAGATCACAAGGTTTTTATAGAAGCTGATGAACCAGTAGCTCTCGCCCGAAGAATTAGACGTGATGGATTGGAACGGGGCTATCCAGAAGACGATGTCATTTACAAATGGGACAATCATGTAGTTCCAGCATACAAAGAGTTCCTATTACCTTATAAGTATGATTGCCACCAAGTAATTATCAATAATTTTGATACCCCAGAGGACATTATTAAAATCACAGATGAGATATCAGTTGGTTTTAAAGAACGGCTTGGGGCAAATGAAATTGGTTAGTCGAGGTTCATTTCTGGAACTGAATTCTCTGAAAAAAGCTTTCCGAGGGTCGACGCTCTGATAAAATCAACAGACACGCCTGGAGCACGTTCAATTAGCTTAAAGCCTCCACCGGGTAGGATATCTAATACAGCTAGTTCTGTGACAACTTTTTTAATGCATCTGACTCCGGTAAGAGGCAATGTACAGCTTGGAAGTAGTTTGCTTTCACCCGCTTTATTAATGTGTTGCATAGCTACAATAATATTTTTAGCCGAAGCAACAAGGTCCATGGCGCCTCCCATGCCCTTTACCATCTTCCCAGGAATCTTCCAGTTCGCAATATCTCCGTTTTCAGATACTTCCATTGCTCCAAGAATGGTTAAGTCTATTTTTTGACTACGTATCATTCCAAAACTCATGGCAGAATCAAATATTGATGACCCAGGCACAGTAGTAATGGTCTGTTTACCAGCATTGATTAAGTCGGCATCTTCCTCTCCATCATAAGGAAAAGGGCCCATACCCAAAAGCCCGTTTTCGGATTGCAATACAATGTTTATTCCGGATGGTATGTAGTTAGCAACTAAAGTTGGTATCCCAATTCCGAGATTTACGTAATACCCATCTTTAATCTCTTTTGCTATACGTTTAGCTATTCCATTCTTGTCCAGCATATCTTTTAGGATTTAACACTTAATGTTTTTTGTTCTATTCGTTTTTCGTAATTGGAACCTTGAAATATGCGATGAACATATACTCCCGGAGTATGAATATGATCTGGATCAAGTTCACCTACCTCGACTAATATTTCTACCTCTGCAATAGTTACCTTTCCAGCCATAGCCATAACGGGATTAAAGTTACGGCTTGTAGACCGGTAGATCAGGTTGCCTGCAGTATCGCCTTTCCATGCTTTGACAATAGCAAAGTCTGCATTAAAAGCGTACTCCATCAAATAATCTTTACCATTAAAATTTCTAACCTCTTTTCCTTCTGCGACTTCCGTACCTACGCCTGCTGGAGTAAAGATTGCGGGCATTCCGTATCCGGCGGCCATACACCTAGTTGCTAATGTTCCCTGGGGTATCAAATCCACTTCTAACTCCCCGCTTAAAAGCTGACGTTCAAACTCAGCATTTTCACCTACATAAGAGGAAATCATTTTCTTAACCTGACGCTTCTGAAGCATTAAACCAATTCCAAAATCATCAACGCCGGCATTATTTGAAATACATGTTAATTTCATAACACCCTTTTCAACCAGTGCGGCAATACAATTTTCAGGTATTCCACACAAACCAAATCCCCCTAGCATCAGGGTATCTCCATCTTTTATATCTTGAATAGCAACTTTCACGTTTGAAACTACTTTGTTTATCATAGCTGTTCTTTTAATTAAAATACACATAAGTTATTCCATCTCCACCTCTATCGGCATGCTCATCTTCAACTCTATTCACCTGACGATATTTTTTCAAATACTCGCGTATCAACTTGCGAAGAATACCATCACCCTTACCATGAATCAATTTAATAAAGGGAAAGCCGAGCATAATTGACTTATCGAGATATTTTTCAACTTCATGCAAAGCGTCATCGCCTCGCATTCCTCTCAAATCTAACTCTGCATTAAAGCTCGAGATCGCCTCAGATATGCTTCCCGAATAAGAATTGTTTTGAACTACTTTTTTTGCCTGCTTATTACTAATTTTATATACACGATTCTTCTTTAACACAGACCGTAAATCGCCAAGAGCTATTACCAGATTATCTCTATTAATCTCCAGGACTTGACCCGTAGTCTCACTGTTATTCAATTGCACCCAATCTCCAACCTCAATTGGACTATTAACGGGATTGATCTTCTCAACTACCTTTTTTTCTTCCCACACTTGATTATCGATGAGTTCTTTTTGTAGGTTTTGTCTCAGTTGCTTGGTCACTGTCTTATCAGCCTGTTTGTCTTTAATTTCTGCAATAGTATTCTCGACCAATTTATTGGCATTCTTAATAATGGATTGAGCTTCTAACTTTGCCGCCTTAATCAGAACTTTCCTATTCTCATCCAAAAACTCCTTTAACTTTTCATTCTCGGTAACAAGATTTTTTACTTTGTTTTGCTGATTCGATAAGTGCAGTTTTGTATCATAAATTTGCTTCTTCTCTCTCTCTAAATCTACCAGCAAACTATCTATCCTATTTTGGTTTGTTCCTGTTTTTTCCCTGGCTAACTTTAATACCTCGGGTTGGAGGCCAATATTTTGGGCGATCTCGAATGCATATGAACTTCCGGGATTACCAATCTCTAGAATGTACATTGGTTTCATCTTGTCATTGTCGAACAACATCGAGGCATTCTCCAAGCCAGGCGTATTGCCTGCAAATAGCTTTAAATTTGAATAATGCGTTGTAATAACTCCTCTTACTTTTTTGTTGTTCAATACTTCTAAAACGGCTTCGGCCATAGGACCGCCGAACTGCGGATCAGTTCCAGTTCCAAACTCATCTATTAAAAAGAGTGATTTCGGAGTCGAATGTGCCACAAAGTACTTCATTTTAGTTAAGTGTGCGCTGTAGGTACTTAAGTCGCTCTCTATGGACTGGTCATCTCCAATATCAGCAAAGATCTGGTCAAAAACACCAACTTCACTTGACTCATGAACGGGTATAAGCAACCCGGATTGAACCATAATTTGGAGTAAACCAACTGTTTTCATACAGACTGATTTTCCTCCTGCATTGGGTCCGGACACAACTACAATTCTCAAATTATCGTTAATATGGATGTTGAGTGGTACTACTGTTTTCTTGTCCTCCCGGAATGATAAATAGAGAAGAGGATGAGTAGCATTGATCAACTTCAACTTGGATTCCTTAATCAAGACTGGCATTTCTGCTTCAACATCAATTGCAAATAAAGCCTTAGCCCTTACAAAATCCAACTTAGTCAAAAAGCCATGGTAAGACAATAACAAAGGCGTATAAGGCCTAAGCTCGGAAGATAATGCTATTAAAATCTTGATGATTTCTCTTCTCTTATCAAATTCAAGGTCACGCAACCTATTATTCAAAGTAAAAACCTCCTCAGGTTCTATGTAAACCGTTTGTCCACTTGCGGATTCATCATGAATAAATCCTTTAAGCTTTCTTTTATTTTCCGCCAATATAGGAATACACATTCTACCATCACGAATCGTCAAGCTTCCATCAGCAGCCCAGTTATTGCTTAGGGCTTGTTTATATATAGAATCCATTCTCTTCCGGACATCTTGTTCTGCTTTGGAAATATCCCCGATGATCTGCTGTAAAGTAGGCGAAGCATTAGGTTTTATTTTGCCTTTAGGGTCCAGTACGGTCTCGATTTTTTTAAGGATATTTTTTTCTACAGGTAGGTGTTCAAAAAGGGCTTCCAAACTTGGGTAAACTTCTTTGCGTTCTTCAAAGAAACGCAAAACTGAGAATACCGTTTGCAGTGATGCATAGATTTGATGAAGTTCATCTTCTATAAGATAAGTCCCTTCTACCGTTATTTTATTAGCTAGCGATTTGATGTCAAAGAAAGTACTAATCTGCAAAGTCTCCTGGTTTACAAGAATACTTTTGAACTCATAAGTTTGACGTAAGAATTTATTTATTTGATCGAACTTGTTCATTACCTGCATTTTGGCAACCATTTGTTGTCCCATTACGCTCAGGCAATGCTTATGGATATGTTGTCTAACCTCATTAAACCCCAACCGCTCTAAACAATTCTCCGGATATAGCATATTTATACTTTTGCAGGCTTTGTTGCCAATGCACCCTTAGCGCTTATGGCCTTCACCTTCATTATTAATTTTGATTTCTTTAAAGAGTCAATTCGTTTCTTTGATTTGACCTTATTTACTGAATCCGTTTTCTTCTTTAAAATTACCTTTTTTACAGAGTCGGCAGACATAATGGAATCCCTTTTTGCTTTCCGCTTAGCCTGTGCTTGAACTTTAACGGTACTTAGTGAATCTATCTTGATGAGCTTCAATTTTTGTTTTAATAATCCAGCATTAACCCTTTTATAGATACCATCCATAACCGTTGGATTTTTATAATAATATTCCATGCTTTTGTAAAATTTCGCCGAATCGACACCAAACTTTTTATAGATACCCTTGTAAAGTGACGCGGCAATAATTTTGGAGGAATCCGGGCGGACAGTTGTAATGTAACCGTCAACGATGTGTATATCATTCAATACCAAAGCCATATCGTCCGGCTGAATAATGTCACCTGGAATTCCAGGCTTACAGGCAGCACCTAATAGGAAGCAGAAAACTATATATTTGAAGCCTTTCATTGTATTTAAAAGTTGATTATTTCTTAGCCAAAGTTCGCGAAGGTTGTTAATTTTACCAAAAATACTGATAAATGAGTATAGCAGATAACTTATTGAAATATAAAACAGAGCTCGACAAAAGTGGCGTTAAGCTAATTGCGGTATCGAAATATCATCAAGCGAGTGCCATTCAGGAAGCTTATGATGTAGGTCAACGTGTATTTGGTGAAAACATTGTTCAGGAAATGGTGGAAAAGGAATCAATATTACCAAAAGATATTGATTGGCACTTAATTGGGCATCTACAGACCAACAAAGTCAAATATATTGCCCCTTTCGTCAGGCTAATCGAATCGGTGGATAGCTTAAAGCTTCTAATTGAAATCAACAAGCAGGCAACAAAGAATAAAAGGATAATAGACTGTCTTCTGCAGATCTATGTTGCCGATGAGGATACTAAGTTTGGACTAGGATATGATGAGGCCATTGAATTGTTGAGGTCCCAGGAATACTCAGAAATGAAAAATATTAAGATTGTAGGTTTAATGGGTATCGCCAGTAATAATGCTCAGGAAAAGCAAACTTTAGATGAATTTATGGAGTTAAAAGTTCTCTTTGATGGTATAAAAGTCAGCTTCTTTAGGAAGGAGGAGTCATTCAAAGAAATCTCCATGGGAATGTCTGGTGATTACAAATTAGCTGTTGAGGCCGGGAGTACGATGGTGAGAATTGGGAGTAATATATTCGGTAAGCGTATAATAAAGCATTATGAGTAAAATGGAATTAAGGATTGCAGAACAGAGCGATTGTCCTCGTTTGCTTGTGCTAATTCAAGAGCTTGCAGATTATGAGAAGGCTCCTGAGGAGGTAACCGTTACGCTAGAAGAATTTGTTGACGCAGGGTTTGGAGCCCATAAGGTATGGACTGCCTTCGTTGTTGAAGCTGATGAAAAAATAGTTGGATTCGCATTGTACTATACCCGCTACTCTACCTGGAAAGGTTGTAGGCTCTATCTCGAAGATTTCATCGTAACTGAAGAATACCGGGGCAGAGGAGTTGGTAAGCTTTTGTTTGAGCGTGTGATGCAGGAAGCAAAAGATAAAAACTACAACGGGATGGTTTGGCAAGTCCTGGACTGGAACGAACCTGCAATAAATTTCTATAACAAATATGCCGCACAGATTGAGGAGGGTTGGCTAAACGTATCTTTTTCTAAAGCACAAATATCAGAATTATGAAAAGATTAGGAATGGCATTGGCTATTGCAACTATTATCGCTTGTCAGAGTGAGAAAAAAACTGACCAAACTATTGATTCAGCTACCAACGCTTTACAACCATTAACTGATCCTATCAGTTTCAAATACGATTCAGTCAAGGTATACAGTATAAATCCTGTTTCTGCCGATGCGCATGTTACAGATACAGCGAAGGCGGTGATATTGTACCCTGTCTTCACTGATAGTAAATTGAATGATTTTGTGCTAAAAAAAATTACGGGAACTGTTGATGCTGAAAAAACATTCAGTACATATGACAGCTATGCAAAAGGTTTTATCAAAGACTTTGATAGTTTTCAAAAAGAGAATCCAGATCGCATACAGACTTGGTTCCTAACCATTAATACTAAAGTAATCAAACAAAATCCACTATATATTGCCCTTTACACTACTTACATTAACTTTTCTGGAGGTGCGCACCCAAATAGTTCATTTACTTACCAAAATTACAACCCTGTAACCCATCAGAAAATAATCCTTGATTCTTTATTATTACCTGGATCAAATGCTAAGCTGAGCGCAATTGCCGAAAAGATCTTCAGAAAAAATGAAAAGCTAACACCCGATCAAAGCCTTAAGAACAGTTATTTTTTTGAAAATGACACCTTCAAATTAAACGACAATTTTACAATCACTGACGAAGGTTTGCTTTTTTTGTATAACCCTTATGAGATCAAAGCTTATGCCTTTGGCATCACCAAATTGCTTATCCCGTTTAGCGAGCTGAAAGATATCGCCAAGCCTAAATCGTTAATCAGCCCTAACAACTAATGGAAGTATATAAGTTTGGCGGGGCATCTGTGAAAGATGCCGAAGGAGTGAGAAATTTAACCGGTATCGTAGGAAATGCCAGGAACAAAAAATTGCTTATTGTGATTTCTGCAATGGGTAAAATAACAGACAAGCTCGAGGAGCTTACCAAAGCTTACTTGTTCGGACAACCGAACGCCCATGATATCTTTGACGAAATTAAAGAATTTCATTTTAACATTATTAACGAGTTATTTTCAAACTATAACCACCCTGTTTACAATGATGTTGTCAATTCATTTGTAGAAATAGAGTGGCTATTGGAAGAAGAGGCAACAGATGCGCCAGATTACATCTATGATCAGATCGTATCAATAGGAGAAATCATATCTACAAAGATCGTTTGTGCTTTTTTGATAGCATCAGGATTGGAGGCTAAATGGCTTGATGCACGAAATTTTATTCATACAGATAATACCTACAAGGAAGGGAAAGTTAACTGGGAGAAAACGGAGCAGGAGATTCAAAAGCGTTTGATCCCCCTGATTGAGGGTAGCATTGGAGTAACCCAGGGATTTATTGGAAGTACTAGTGAAAACTTTACTACAACATTAGGCAGAGATGGCTCAGATTACTCAGCTGCAATCTTTAGCGCTTGCCTCAATACCGAAAGCCTGACGATCTGGAAAGATGTTTCAGGCGTTTTAAATGCAGATCCGAAGTGGTTTGATGAAACAGAAAGAATTCCTCAACTCTCCTATCACGATGCCATTGAGCTGGCTTATTATGGGGCAACCATCATCCATCCTAAGACGATCAAACCATTACAAAACAAGAATATACCTCTATTTGTTAGGTCTTTTCTAGACCCTAATGCTGAGGGTACAAATATAACTTCAACCAAGAATCATATTCCGATCCCTTCGTTTATATTCAAAGTTAACCAGGTACTGATCTCTATATTTCCAAAAGATTTCTCCTTTATTATTGAAGAAAATCTTAGTGAAATCTTTAATCTTTTTCATAAGCATAAAGCAAAGATCAATACGATGCTTAATTCGGCAATAAGTTTTTCCGTTAGTTTTGATCATGATGCGCAGAAACTGGAATTATTAATTGCGGATCTTTCTCAAGATTATAAAGTGAAATATAACACTGGAATGGAATTAGTGACCATCAGATATTATAATCAGCAAACAATTGATCGGGTGACAGCAAACAAAAACATCATCCTGGAAGTCAAAAGTAGAAATACCTGTCAGATTGTGATGCGTGA